>NZ_JBQCCN010000144.1:0-26801 GCF_051962185.1 Sphingomonas sp. | reverse complement strand
CGTATCTGATCGGCGGCTGGTGCACCAACGGCATCATGGCGTTCGAGGTCGCGCGGCAATTGCGCGAGGCCGGCGAAGACGTGCCGCTGCTCGCGCTCGGCCATTCGATGAATCCGGTCGCGTTCCAGCGCATCACCTCGTTGCAGATGCGGATGAGCAAGGCGCGCTATCATCTCGGCGTGTGGAACAATCTGCCGATCGGCAAGCGGCTCGACTACGCCTTCGACCGCGCACGCGGGCTGATGGAGGATGTCGGCGTCGCCGGGATCGCCGAGCGCGAAGGCCGCTATCGCGTGTTCGCCGCGCAGATGGAACAGGCCGCGTACGGCTATTTCCCCGGCGCGTATGACGGTGCGGTCGCCCTGTTCCAGCCGGCCGACCGGCTGAAGGTGCTCGACAGCCGCCCGGGCTGGTCGGAAGTCGTGGTCGGGCCGCTCGAGTCGTACGACATTCCCGGCACCCACGGCACGATGGCCGAGCCGCCCAATGTCGCGACCTTCGCGGCGCGGCTGAACGACGCGCTCGACCGCGCGACCCGGGCCGACCGGGCCGCCGCCTGAGGCCGCCATGGAATTGCTCGCGATCGACCGGGCGCCCGTCACCGCGACGATCGCGCTGATCGATCTCGACGTCGATGCCGAGGCGCTGAAGCGTTACGCGTCCTGGCTCGACATCGCCGAGCGCGAGCGTGCCGCGCGGTTCCGCTACGATCGTGACCGCAATCGCTTCATCGCCCGGCGCGGCCAGTTGCGCGAGCTGCTCGGTCGCGATCTCGGCCTCGCCCCCGAAATGCTGTGGTTGGCCGAGGACGGGCACGGCAAGCCGGTGCTGCTCGACGATCCCGAGCTCGGCTTCAACCTTTCGCACTCCAATGGCCGCGCGCTGATCGCGACCGCGCGGGGCAAGGCGATCGGCTGCGACATCGAATGGCGCAATCCCGAACTCGCTTGTCGGAAGATCGCCAAGCGCCTGTTCGCCCCGGCAGAGTACGAAGCGCTGACCGCGCTCCCGCCCGAGCAATGGGTCGCGGGCTTCTACAATTGCTGGACGCGCAAGGAAGCCTTTGTGAAGGCGCTCGGCCTCGGCCTGTCCTACCCGCTCGACGCCTTCACCGTGTCGGTCGCCCCAGGTGAGCCTGCGCGCTTTATCAGCGACGAAAAGGGCTGGACGATGACGTCGTTCGAACCGGCACCCGGATACCAGGCAGCTTTGGCCCTCCGCTAGCCCTCCTTCGTCACCCCTTTGAAAAACCCGTCACCCCAGCGAAAGCTGGGGTCTCGTGCGAGGGACGATACGGCCTGAGACCCTAGCTTTCGCTGGGGTGACGGGTAAAATGCCGGGATGACGGCTGGGAATTGGCGCGGTTGAGCCCGTGATCGCGATTTGGGGCGTGGTTCGGCTCCGGGTCACCTATGCCCGAGCAGGTTGACGGAGCAGCCTTCAGATAACGGTGGTGACCTGGGCGGGACCTTCACCCGCGCGGTAATAAGGCTTGCCCCGCGCCATCGAGATCGCCTCGAGCAATGTGTCCTTCGAGAACAGCCACAGCCAGCCGGCATAGACCGCCGCCCCTGCCGTCACGAGGATCGCCAGACGCGCCTGGACGGCCATCGCCGGCAGCACGTGATCGACCGCCAGCACGACCGCGCCCATTGCCAGCGAGGCGGTGAAGGTCGGCGCGATCGCCTTGGCCAGCTTGCCCGCCGACACGCCGAGCACCGGCATCACCCGCCAGGCGGTGATCGCGAGGTAAATGAGGTAAGCGAAGAACCACGACGCTGCGAGCCCGGTCACGCCCCAGTGCAGCCCGACCAGAAAGGCGATCGGCAGCAGCACCGCGCCGATCGCGCCGGTATGGACATTGATCCCCGGCCGCCCCATCGCGCTGCACGCCGGGCTGAACAGCACCTGGAGCGTCATCGCCGGCATGGCGAGCGCGAGCAATTGGACGAGCGGCGCCGCCGCGACCCATTTGGGCCCGAGCACCGTGGTCACCAACGGCTCGGCGGTGACCGCAAGGCCGACATAGAAAGGCATCGCGACCAGCATCACCATCCGCGACGAGCGCGCGAACCCGTCGGCAACCGCGGCTCGATCGTCCTGCATCCGCGCGTAGATCGAGAAGGCGACGTCGTTGATTGCCGGCACGAACTTGGACACCAGGATCTGGGTCAGGAACAGGCCCGTGGTGTAGAGCCCGAGCGTCGCCGGATTGAGCACGCGCCCGGCGATGAACACGTCGGCCTGGCTCTGCAGCACCCAGAAGAATTGCCCCGCCGCCATCAGCCCGCCGAACTTGGCGAGCTCGCCCGCGCCGCGGAAATCGAACAGCGGGCGGTATTTGTGCCCGGCGGCGCGCGTCATGCCGATCGCGCGGGTAGTGAACAGCACGGCCGGCGCGAGGATCAGGGTCCACACCCCGAACCCGGCATAGGCCCCGGCCAGCGCGGCGAGCGCGCCGGTCACCGACGAGGCGAGATAGACCTTGGCCTGGACCCGGAAATCGATCGCCCGGGCAAGCAGGGCATAGGGAAAGGCAACGAACGGCGTCGTCACGTAGAGGAACGCCTGCACCCGCAGCAGATCGGCGACGATCGGCTGGTGGAAATAGGCCGCGACCAAAGGCGCCATCAGGAACTGCACCGCGCCCAATCCGAAATTGAGCATTATCAGCATGCCGTAGAGCTGGCGGATCGTGCGCTCATCGGCATCGGGCTTCTGGATCAGCCCGCTGGCGAGCCCGGCGCCGTTCAGCATGTTGAGCACCGACAGCACGACCTGGGTCATCGCGAACAGCCCGTAGTCGTGCGGATTGAGGATGCGGATGACGAGGAAG
This sequence comes from Sphingomonas sp., assembly GCF_051962185.1. Taxonomy (GTDB): domain Bacteria; phylum Pseudomonadota; class Alphaproteobacteria; order Sphingomonadales; family Sphingomonadaceae; genus Sphingomonas. The sequence goes on along the minus strand of NZ_JBQCCN010000144.1, from coordinate 23,965 downwards.
GTCGCCGCCCAGGTGATCATCTGCCCGACGATCTGCGCCCCCGACCGCCAGATCACCGCCGACCGCGCCTGCGCGAACAGCGACGGCGACGGGGATTCCTCCTCCGGCTTGGATACGGGCGCGTGCAGCATCGCCGCTTCATGCACCGGGTACGATTAAGTGCGCGTAAACCGCGCGCTTTCCGACGGAGGTAGCGATGCCGGTCCGCCGACCGATGAAACGGACCGATACCATTCCTATCTTGCCTTTCGACGCCTCCATTGAAGGGATCACCGATGTCGCGGCACCTGACGATCGATTTCGTTTCCGACGTGGCCTGCCCATGGTGCGCGGTCGGGCTCAACGGGCTCGAGGAAGCACTGGCACGCGTTGGCGACGCGGTCACCGCCAACATCACCTTTCAGCCGTTCGAGCTCAACCCCGACATGCCGCCCGAAGGCGAGGACGGCGCCGAGCACATCACGCGCAAATACGGCATCAGCGCCGAACAGGCGGCGGCCAACCGCGCGGTGATCCGCGACCGCGCCGCGGCGGTCGGGTTCGACATGGGCCGGACCGACGGTCGGCGCATCTACAATACGTTCGACGCGCATCGCCTGCTGCACTGGGCCGAGATCGAGGGGCGCCAGACCGCGCTGAAGCACGTCCTGCTCGAAGCCAATTTCACGCAGGGGCTCGACGTCTCGGATCGCGAGGTGCTGGTCGCCGCCGCCGAGCGCGCCGGGCTCGACGGAACCGCGGCGCGCGAGGTGCTGGCCTCGGGCCGCTACGCGCAGGAGGTCCGCGATGCCGAGCATCTCTGGCGCGCACGCGGGATCAATTCGGTGCCGGCGATCGTCATCGGCGGCCGCTACCTGATCTCCGGCGGCCAGCCGCCCGAAGCGTTCGAGCAAGCCTTGCGCAGGATCGCCGCCGAGGCCGCCTGAATCGGCCCCGCCACATTTCGCTTTTGTCCGCCGCCATAGTCTGACAACACACCCGCCAAAATCTATCGAGCGGGAGTGTGTCATGGCGATCAAGCGGGTTGCGGGCCTGTTGCTGTTGGGGATTTCTGGTCTGGCGCTGGCGCAGACCGGCGCGTCCAAGCCCAAATATGGGCCGTGGGGCGTCGATTATGCGTCGATGGACAAAAGCGTGAAGCCCGGCGACGACTTCTTCCGTTATGCCGAGGGCACGTGGCTCAAGACCGCGCCGATCGCCGCCGACAAGGCGCGCGCCGGCTATAATTACGACATGCCCGACGAGGCCGAGGCCGAAGTCCGCAAGCTGGTCGAGGATGCCGGCCCGCATCCCGCCGACCCCAAGATGCGCCGCATCGCCGATTTCTACGGCGCCTGGATGGACCAGGCCGGCATCGAGGCGCGCGGCACCGCGCCGCTCCAGCCCTGGCTGGAGCGCATCACCGCGGTCAAGGATACGCACCAGCTCGTCGCGCTGATGGCCGAGCCCGGCTATCCCGCGCCGATCGGGATCGGCATCAGCCCCGATTCCAAGAACCCGACCCAATATACGGTCGATGCCGGCCAGGCGCGGCTCGGCCTGCCGTCGCGCGATTATTATTTGCTGCCCGACGCCAAGTATGTCGCGTTCCGCAAGGCGTATCGCGACTATATCATCCGTCTCCAGACCCTGGCCGGCATCCCCGATGCCGCGGCCAAGGCCGATGCGATCATCGCGCTCGAGACCAGGCTGGCGCAGGATCAATGGACGCCCGAAGCGCGGCGCGACCCGGTCAAGACCTACAATCCGATGGACCGCGCGGCGCTGATGAAGCTCGCGCCCGAATTCGACTGGACGCCGGTGCTGGCGAATATCGGCCTGGGCAAGATGCCGACCGTGGTGGTCGCCGAGCCGAGCGCGGTGACCGCGGCCGGGAAGGCGATCGCCGCGACCCCGCTCGCGACCTGGAAGGACTGGATGACCTTCCGCTTCCTCAGCGATCATGCGCAATATCTGCCCAAGGCGTTCGACGACACGCATTTCGATTTCTACGGCCGCACCTTGCAGGACGTGCAGACCCAGTCGGACCGCTGGAAGCGCGGCGTGCGGCTGCTCAACGACTATCTCGGCGAAGCGGTCGGCGAGATGTACGCCAAGCAGCATTGGACCGACGACACCGACCGCCAGATGACCGAATTGCTCGGCGACCTGCGTGCCGCGTACAAGGAGAAGATCGACAATGCGGCGTGGATGGACGCGGCTACGCGCAAGGAAGCGCTGACCAAGCTCGCGTCGTTCGACCCGCGGATCGGCCACCCGGTCAAATATATCGACTATTCGGCGATGAAAGTGTCGCCGACCGACCCGCTCGCCAATGCGATCGCCGCCGACGATTTCCAGTGGAAGCTCGAATTGTCGCGCCTCGGCAAGCCGGTCGACCGCACGCTCTGGGACATGAACGTCCAGGAAGTGAACGCCTATTACAATCCGCTGACCAACCAGGTGACCTTCCCCGCCGCGATCCTGCAGCCGCCGTTCTTCGACCCCGCCGCCGACCCGGCGGTCAAGTACGGCGAGACCGGTGCCACGATCGGCCACGAAATGGGCCATGGCTTCGACGACGAGGGGCGCCAGTTCGACGCCACCGGCAAGTTGCGCGACTGGTGGACCAAGGCCTCGGCCGATCGCTACACCGCGCATGCGCAGAAGCTGGTCGCGCAATTCAATTCCTACGAACCGATCCCGGGCGTCCACATCAAGGGCGAACTGACCCTGGGCGAGAACCTCGGCGACCTCGGCGGGCTCGAAGCGGCCTATGCCGCCTATCGTCGCTATGTCGCCCGCCATGGCGAGCCCGCGGTGATCGACGGTTATACCGGCGACCAGCGGTTCTTCATCGCTTATGCCCAGAGCTGGCAAGGCAAGGCCCGCGAAGGAGCCTTGCGCGCGCAATTGCTGTCCAATCCGCACAGCCCCGAGGAATATCGCGTCAACGGCATCGTCCGGAATGTCGACGCCTGGTACAAGGCGTTCGACGTCAAGCCGGGCGACAAATTGTATCTGGCACCGGCGGATCGCGTCCACGTCTGGTAGGGGTCGGGCGCTTCGACAACCGGCACGATCTGCCGCTCCCGAAAAATCCTCCCCGGCCAGAGGGAGGATTTGACATTGGCGCCGCGTTACCCCGTCACGACCGAATCGCGCTAATCCTCTGTGGTCACGCCGCTTTCGCGCAAAAACCCGGTGGCCAGCGTTCCGCGCGATGCTCTAAGGCGGGGAAATGCGTTCGAGTCCCCGGTTGCGTCTTCGGCACTTCGCGGCATCGCCTGAGGACAGCGCCGGCTACAGCGCCTGGATCGAGCGGCCCTGGCCGAACATCGGGACGCTCTATCGCACCATTCCGCACGAGCCGTTCAAGGCATCGGCGGTCACGCTGCTGCTGCGCGACGTCATCGTTCACCGCGCCGATTTCACCGCCCAGCGCTGGATCCGCGACGCCGGGCTGATCGCGGCGAACGACCCCGGCTCGCTCAACGTCGCGATGACGCTGGCGGGACGCGCGGCGGGGGTGATGGGCGATCGTCCGTTTCGGACCGGGCCGGGCAGCGTCCATTTCGTCGACCTGTCGCAACCGTCGAGCCACGATTCGAGCGCGAGCCGCACCATCCTGTTGTCGGTCGCCCGCCCGCTCGCGGCGGCGAACGGGCTCGATGTCGCGGCGCTGCATGGCGTCGTCGTACGCTCGGCCGCGGGCGCCGCGCTGATCGCCTATCTCGACCGCCTAATCCAGGCCGCCGACGCCTATTGCGAGGAAGACATTCCGCTCCTGTCGCGCGCGATCCTCGACCTCGTGGTTCTCGCCGTGCGCACCGCCGAGCCGGAAAGCGCGCAGACCGTGCGCCGGGCTGCGGCGGGACAAGCCGCGCGCGAGCTGATCGACGCGCATCTCGGCTCGCCTACGCTGACCATCGCTCGCCTGTGTCGCGAGCTCGACCTGTCGCGCACCAGCCTCCATCGCCTGTTCGAGGACGATGGCGGGGTCCAGGCCTATATCCGCAATCGCCGCCTCGAGGCGGTGCATCACGCGCTATCACAACCCGGCAATGACGACCCACTCCACTTGCTCGCCGAGCGCTTCGGCTTCAGCGATGCCTCGCATCTGTCACGCACCTTCCGCGCGCGCTTCGGCGTGACGCCCGGTACCTATCGGCGCCAGTTGATCGGCCTCTCGCTCATTCACTGACGATTACGGGTACGAAACGCTCGTTCAACCTGATGATGGGCGGAACAGGTGGCGGCACGCGATTCGCGAGTTGGCGGCGAAATACCAACGACTTACTGGTGATCGCCCACCTGGCTGGTCGAAAGATCGTAAATGCGGCGATCTGAAACATCGGTTCAAGCGCCCGGGCCCGGCATTCAACGGCGATCGCCGCTTCCTGCATTATGGACGCGATCGGTGGCGCCGCTTTGTGGGGGACGCCTGGCCGATCGGCGACGATCCGTCCGCACCCGGGCATTTCGAGGGGGGAATGTGTCGGCGCCACCGCACCTCTAGTCCGCACCGCGATACGCGCTCGGCACGATCCCGTATTTAGCCATTTTGTCGTACAGCGTCTTGCGCGGCAGGCCGAGCGCCGCGAGCACCGGCGCGACGCGGCCGCGGCTCGCTTCGAGCGCCGCGCGAATCTCACCCGCTTCGTAATCGGCGACGCGCGCCGGCAGCGATCGCGCCGCGACCGCAGGCCGGAGACCGTCGTAGCCGACCCCCATCACCGCCTCGATCGCGAAATTGCGCAGCTCGCGGACGTTGCCGGGCCAGTCGTGATGCCGCAGCCGCCCGCGCGTGGCGGCGTCCATCCGCCAATCGGGCGTGCCGAATTGCTCCGCCGCTTCGCGGGCGAACGAGGCGAACAGCGCGAGGATGTCGTCGCCGCGCTCGCGCAGCGGCGGCACGCGGATGCGCGCGGTGCTGAGGCGATAGAGCAGGTCGGCGCGAAACCGGCCGGCGCGGACCGCTTCGGCGAGGTCGATCTTGCTCGTCGCCACCACGCGCAGGTCGACCGATTCGGGCCGTTCGGCACCGATCGGATGAACCTCACGCTCCTCGAGCACGCGCAGCAGCCGCGCCTGCATCGCCAGCGGCATCGAGTCGATCTCGTCGAGCAGCAACGTGCCGCCGCTCGACGCCGCGATCTGCCCGACCCGCGACAGCCGGGTATGCGGCACGCTGTCCGAAGCATGGCCGAACAACTCGATCTCGGCGAGCCCCTCGGGCAAGGCCCCGCAATTGACCGCGACCAGCGGCCGCGCCCGACGCCGTCCCCAGCGATGCAGCATGGTCGCGACCAGCTCCTTGCCGGTCCCGGTCTCACCCTCGACCAGCACGTCGATATCGGCTTCGGCGAGCTGGCGCACCACCTGGCGCAGCCGCCGCATCGGCGGACTGTCCCCGGTCAGCGCGTCGTCGGCCGGCGCCTCCGCCAGCGCGCGGAGCCGGCGATTGTCCATCACCAATGCGCGATGGCCGAGCGAACGGCGCGCCGCAGCGATCAGATGATCGGTGGCGAAGGGCTTGGTCAGGAAATCGGCGGCGCCGTCGCGCATGGCCGCGACCGCCATCGCGATGTCGCCATGCCCGGTGATCAGGATGACCGGAATCTCGCGATCGATCGCGGCGACCGCGGCGAGCAGGTCGAGCCCGTCCATGTGCGGCATGCGGATGTCGGTCACGACGATCCCGGGGAAATCCGGGGTGATCGCGGCCAGCGCTAGGTCGGCGCGCGCGTAGGGGCGGACCTCGATCCCGGCCAGCTCGAGCGCCTGCGCGGTCGCCAGCCGCAGCGCGTCGTCATCCTCGACGAAGACCGCAGGGCCGGTCATGCCGTCTTCAGCCGCGCGACGAAGGTGGCGCCGCTCTCCCCGGGGAGATGCACGATGTCGCCGCCGAATTCGCGCGCGATGTCGCGTGCGATCGCCAGCCCCAGCCCCAGCCCTTCGGGCTTGCCGGACGCGAACGGCGTGAACAGCGTCGCGGCGATCGCCGGGTCGAGGCCGGGGCCGTTGTCTGCCACTTTCAGCTCGACCGCCTCGCCTGCGACCTCGGCGGTCAGCCGGACGCTGCCGCCGCGCCGCCCCTCGACCGCTTCGATCGCGTTCTGGACGAGATTGATGACGACTTGTTCGAGCCGCGTGCGGTCGCCGAACAACGGCGTCGCGCGCAGGCGATCGTCGATGTCGACGCGCACTACGCCGCGCGCGCGCTCGCCGAGCAGCAGCAACACGCCGTCGACCACCGATCCCAAAAGCGCGGTGCCGGCGGCACCCGCGCGGCGCCGCGCGAAGGCCCGCAACTCGCCGGTGATCATGCCGCTCCGCGCGGTCAGGTCGACGATCCGCGCCAGATTAACGCGCGCCGTGTCGGGCGTGGCGCGGTCGATCAGCGTCGCGCCGTTCTCGGCGAAGGTGCGGATCGCGGCGACCGGCTGGTTGATCTCGTGCGCGACACCCGCGGTGATCTGGCCCAGCGAGGCGAGCCGATTGGCCTGGGCGAGTTCCTCGCGCGCTTCGCGATAGCGGCGATCGGCTTCGATCCTTTCCTCGGATTCGATCACCAGCCGGGCATTGGCATCGCTGAGCTCGGCGGTGCGCCGCGCCACTTCCTCTTCCAGTCTGGCGCGCGCCGCCGTCTGGATCCGGCGCGTCTCGGCCGAGCGGATCAGCAGCCCGGCGACCACCGCCACCACCAGCAGCACGCCCAGCCCGAGCAGCAGGGCTTGGCTGCGCGCCGCGGCGAGCGGCGGGTCGAGCGGCGACAGATGGTAGAGCCGGCCGCCGCCGAGCGGGGCGGGGACGGCGGCGACGCGGTAACGCAGCTTGCCGCCGACCAGAGCACGCGAGCCATCGAGCGCGAGCGGCGCGGGCGCCGGCGGCGCGCTGCCGAATTGCAAGGTGCGGTGCAGATCGGCGAGCGTCGCCGCGTCGATCGGACGGATCGCGCGGAAGCGCCAGTCGGGAACGCTGGTCACCAGGATGACGCCGTGCGCATCGACCGCGAAGGTCATGCCGGTATTGCGCGTCCACGCCGCCTCTACCCCGTCGAACTCGACCTTGACCACCACCACGCCGAGTGCCCGGCCATCGCGGTCGACTCGCCGCGCGAGATAGAGGCCGGGCCGCCCGCTGACCGTGCCGAGCGCGAAGAATTCGGACGCGCCTTTGGCCATGGCGTCGCGAAAATAGGGACGGAAGCCGTAATTCTGCCCGACGAAGCTCGCCGGGCTGTTCCAGTTGCTCGCCGCGCGTGTCGTGCCGCTGGCATCGACGACATAGATCGCCGCCGCGTCGGTGCGCTGGGCAAGTTGTTCGAGCGTGCGGTCGAGCCGGCCGCGCGCCGCTTCGCTATGGTCGCCCAAGGTCGCCGCCATGTCGGGATATTCGCCCAGCACCAGCGGCAGCAGGCGGAACTTCTGCAACTCGCTCGACAGCAAGGCGATATGCGTCCGCGCGGTCTGGCGAGCGGCGGCGTCGGCGGCGGCATTGGCCTGGGCCAGCGACCAGCGCGCGCCGGCCCAGACCAAGGCCGCGATCAGCGCCAGCAGCACGAGTCCGGCCAGCGCCACCCGCCGCCAGCCCGACCGCGCCGACAGGGCGAAAATCCGCACTACGCGACCCGTTCCGTGCGAAAATCCACACATTCGGATCCGACCTGATTGCGGCCTATATCGAGAAAATCTATGTTCTTCAAGCTGTTACCTGTTGGCAGCAAGCCACTGGCCTGTCCCTTTGCGCGCTGCAAGAATGCACGACCAAGGTCCGGTGACAAGGGCCCGGCGGCAGCGCCCGCACCACAGAGAGGAAGCATGATCGTCCATTCCACGGAGGCTCCGGCCGCGCCCGCGCGCAAGCCTTTCTATCATCACCTCTATGCGCAGGTGCTCGCCGCGATCGTGCTCGGCGTGCTGCTCGGCTATTTCTGGCCGGCCGGGGGCGAGGCGCTCAAGCCGCTCGGCGATAGCTTCATCAAATTGGTCAAGATGATCATCGCGCCGGTCATCTTCCTGACCGTGGTCGGCGGCATCGCCGGGATGCGCGAACTGGGCTCGGTCGGCCGCGTCGCGGTGAAGGCGTTCGGCTATTTCCTGCTCTTTTCGACGCTCGCGCTGATCGTCGGGCTGATCGTGGCCAATGTCGTCCAGCCGGGCGCGGGGATGAACGTCGACCCCGCGACGCTCGATGCCAAGGCGGTCGCCAGCTATGCGCACGACGCGCAGGAAACCACGGTCACCGGCTTCCTGATGGCGATCATCCCGACCACCATGCTGTCGGCGCTGACCGAGGGCTCGATCCTCCAGACCCTGTTCGTCGCGATCCTGTTCGGCATCGCCTTGTCGCTGGTCGGCAGTCCCGCCGAGCCGGTGCTCGAACTGATCGAGCGCCTGTCGCTGGTCGTGTTCAAGCTGGTCGGCATATTGATGAAGGCGGCGCCGGTGGGCGCGTTCGGCGCGATCGCCTTCACCATCGGCAAATACGGCCTCGGCAGCCTGGTCAATCTCGGCGCGTTGGTCGCGACCTTCTATCTGACCTCGCTCCTCTTCGTCTTGGTCGTGCTCGGCGCGGTCGCCCGCGCGCACGGTTTCTCGATCCTCAAGCTGATCGCGTATCTCAAGGCCGAATTGCTGCTGGTGCTCGGCACCTCGTCGTCCGAGGCGGCGCTGCCCAATCTGATCGCCAAGCTGGAAGTCGCGGGCTGCGATCGCGGCGTGGTCGGGCTGGTCGTGCCGACCGGCTATTCGTTCAACCTCGACGGCACCAATATCTACATGACGCTGGCGGCATTGTTCATCGCGCAAGCGACCGGCGTGCATCTCTCGCTCGGCGACCAATTGCTGCTGATGGCGGTGGCGATGCTGAGCTCGAAGGGCGCCGCCGGGGTGACCGGCGCGGGCTTCGTCACGCTTGCCGCGACGCTGTCGATCGTGCCCTCGGTGCCGGTCGCCGGCATGGCGCTGATCCTGGGCGTCGACCGCTTCATGAGCGAGTGCCGCAGCCTGACCAATTTCATCGGCAACGCGGTCGCCGCGATCGTCGTCGCGCGCTGGGAAGGCAAGCTCGACCGCGCCGCGCTCGACCGCGCGCTCAACGCGCGCCCGTTGGTCGAAGAGAATCTCGAAGCGGCCGTCGAGCCGCAAATCATGGCATAAGAAAAACGGGGAGAGTGAACATGAACCGATCGATCCGGCTTGGGGCCCTGGCCACCGGCACCGCGCTGCTGGCATTGGCCGCCGCCAATCCCGCCTTCGCGCAGGATACCGCCGCCGCGCCGCAAGACAGCCCGGCGACCGCGCCGGCCGTCGACGATCAGACGAACCCGCCGCCGAGCACCGAAAAGGACATCGTCGTCGTCGGCACGCAGATCCGCGGCGCCAAGACCACCGCCGCCTTGCCGGTCACCGTGGTCAACGCCGACCAGATCGACGCGATGGGCGCGGTGTCGGGCGACGACCTCTTCCGCGCCATCCCGCAGGCCGGGGACGTCACCTTCAACGAAGGCAACAACCCGCAGACCAGCAACGCGGCGCGCGGCGACGTCAATTCGATCAACCTCCGGAACCTCGGCATCGGCTACACCCTGGTGTTGCTCAACGGCCGCCGCCTCGTCACTCACCCGACCAGCCAGGCCGGCGAGGGCAACGTCCCGGTGCTTGGCTATAACGCCAATTCGCTGCCGGTCGCGGGGCTCGAGCGGGTCGAGATCCTACGCGACGGCGCCGCCGCCATTTACGGCTCGGACGCGGTCGCGGGCGTGGTGAACACGGTGACCAAGACCGATCTCAACGGCGGCAGCTTCAATTTCCGCTATGGCGGGCCGGAAGGCACGCATCGCCGCGATTACGAACTGACCGGCACCTATGGCCAGAATTTCGGCGGCGGCCGCGGCAACGTGTCGCTCTACCTCGATTACACTCGGCGCACCGCGCAACTGGCCGAGGACGAGCCCTATACCGCGACCGACAATCTGCTGTCGTTCTTCGCCAACGACCCCAATTTCGCCGGCAATTTGACCGCGGACGGCCGCGCCACCCAATCGCCCTGGGCGAACCTCGCCGTGGTCGGCGGTCCGGGCACGATCCGCATGAGCCCGGGCAACAAGGCGCTGACCTCGTCGGCCGGGGCGTTCCACACCCAGTCGATCCTCGATCCCGGCTGCGCCTATATCCTCAATGCCGACACATGCCTCGGCACGGGCACGCGCGCGACCGCGACGACCTTGCGCCCCGAGCGGTTCGACACGCGGCCCGGCACCACCGTCACGCCGTCGCTCAATCGCTACAACAGCTTCCTGACCGCGCATTACGACGTGTCGGACCGCGTCACGCTCTATACCGAGCTCGGCTATTACCGCGCCGACACCCAGCGCATCCAGCCGCCGACCATCAACCTCAACGCCATCACCATTCCGGCGACCAATTACTGGAATCCGTTCGGCCCCGTGAAATTCGCCAACGGCCAGATCAATCCCAACCGCATCCCCGGCCTGACCAACGTCCCCGCCGCCGGCCTGCCGGTCACGCTCAGCACGTATCGCTTCCTCGATGCCGGCTATCAGGTGGTCAACACGGTCAATTGGCAGGACCGTTTCCTGGTCGGCGCCAAGGGCAAGATCGGCAGCTTCGATTTCGACACCGCGCTATTGTATTCGGAAGCGCAGGCGACCGACAATTCCAACGCCATCAACATGACCAAGCTGCAGCAGAATCTCGCGCTGTCGACGCCCGATGCCTATAATCCGTTCAGCGGCGGCTGCTCGGCCACGCCGAGCCTGGGCGACTGCTCGCCGGCCAGCCAGGCAACGATCGATCAGTTCAAGGTCAATCTGCGCCGTCGCTCGAAGACCACCTTGGGCCTGGCCGACTTCAAGCTTTCCAAGCCCGACCTCATCACCCTGCCCGCCGGCGGGCTCGGCATCGCGTTGGGAGTCGAGGGCCGGCGCGAAACGCAGCGCGACGATCGCGACCCCAACCTCAACGGCACCGACACCTTCGTCGACCTGGTGACCGGTGCGACCAATTTGTCGAACATCGCCGCGGTCAGCCCGACCTACAGCACCAAGGGCGATCGCACCGTCTTCTCGGCATTCGGCGAGCTCGCCGTTCCGATCGTCTCGCCCGACATGCACGTGCCGCTGATGCGCCGCTTCGATGTCCAACTGGCGGGCCGTTACGAGCATTACAGCGACTTCGGATCGGTCGCGAAGCCCAAGATCGCGGCCGCCTGGGACCTGGTCGACGGCATCCGCCTGCGCGGCTCCTATTCGATGGGCTTCCGCGCGCCGAACCTCGAACAGCTCAACGCCGTCGCCTTCTCGCGGCTCAATACCAACAATGCCGCCTCGACCGATTATTATCGCTGCCAGGCGGACGTGAACGCCGGCCGGCTCGCGGCCAACAACTTCCCGGCATGTACCCGCCAGATCGGCTATTCGATCTCGGTCAGCGGCAATCCCGACCTCAAGCCGGAAAACAGCACCAACTGGACCGCCGGCGTGGTGCTCGAACCCAAGTTCATCCCGAGCCAATATGGCAAGCTGACCTTCACCGCCGATTATTGGTCGATCAAGCAGACCGGGATCGTCGGCCAGTTCGGGCCGCAGAACGCCCTGGTGCTCGATTACCTGCTGCGCCTGCAGGGATCGAGCAATCCCAACGTGATCCGCGCCGCGCCGACCGCCGACGACGCCGCGGTATTCGCTGGCAGCGGCCTGGCGCCGGCCGGGGCGGTCACCTTGATCAAGGACCAGTTCGTCAACCTGCTGCCGCAGACGGTGCGCGGTTACGATTTGACCATGAGCTATGTGGTCAAGACGAATATCGGGCGCTTCAACCTCAACGTGAACGTCGCGCGCCTGACCAAGTACAGCCGCCAGACGCCGCCCGCGGTACAGGCGCTGTTCGACGCGCGCGCGGCGGGAACGATCAACCCGGCGATCCCGCTGACCGACGCCAGCAACCTGCTGCAGGTCAACGGCAAGCCCAAATGGCGCTGGTCGGGATCGCTGACTTGGACCTCGGGCGGGTTCCAGCTCGGCGGCTATGCCAATTACATCGGCACGGTCTACGACACCAACTTCCTCGATGGTAACGGCGACCCGTTCGTCGTCCAGGGCCAGACCCAGTTCAACCTCTACGCCCAATATCGCATCAAGACCGGGCCGATGGGCGGCACCAGCTTCCGGATCGGCGCGAAGAACATCTTCGACAAACAGCCGCCGATCGTCGACTCGGGCTATCTCGGCTCGCTCTACGTGCCTTATGGCCGCTATTGGTACATGCAGGTTGGGAAGAAGTTCTGACGATGAAGCGATTGACTGCCTTGTTCGGCCTCGCGCTCGCCACCGCTGTCGCGGCCCCCGCCGCGGCGCAAGGGACGCCTCCGCCCGCTCCCGCCGCGGTCCCGCGCGCGGCGGCCAGGGTGACGGCGCCGCGGACGATCCTGTTCATCGGCAACAGCTTCACCCAGGGCGCGCATTCGGCGGTCAAACGCTATCGCAGCAACACGATCAGCGATCTGAACGGCGACGGCTATGGCGGGGTGCCGGCGCTGTTCAAATTGTTCACCCAGGAAGCCGGGTTGAACTATGCGGTGGCGCTGGAAACCGACGGCGGCAAGACGCTCGGCTTCCACTGGAATCAGCGCCGCCAAGTGGTCGACCGGCAATGGGACGTGGTGGTGCTGCAGGAACTGAGCACGCTCGACCATAATCAGGGCGATCCGACCGATTATCGCACCTATGCCCGGCAATTCGCCGATATGTTCGTGCACAACAATCCGCGCGTCGACATTTATTTGATGGCGACCTGGAGCCGCGCCGATCTGACCTATCAGCCGGGCAGCCCCTGGTCGGGCAAGCCGATCACCGCCATGGCCGAGGACCTGCGCAAGGCGACCGACGGCGTGCGTGCGCTGTCGCCGGCGTTCCGCGGCGTGCTGCCGGTCGGCGAGGCCTGGCTGCGCGCGATGGCGACGGGCGTGGCCGATCCCAATCCCTATGACGGCGTGGCGTTCGGCCAGGTCGATCTGTGGACCTACGACCATTATCACGCGAGCATCTTCGGCTATTATCTCGAGGCGCTGGTCACGTTCGGGCGCATCACCGGAGTCGACCCGACGACGCTCGGCCCCCGCGAACGCGCGGCGGACGATCTCGGCATCGATCCCAAGGTGGCGGTGGCGCTGCAGCAGATCGCGAAGGCGCAACTGGCGCAGCCTTAGGTTCGGGCGGCGACCCCACCAAACACCGTCATCCGCGCGCAAGCGGGGATGACGATGAGGAAGCGGCTCAGCGCGCCATCGCGTCCGTCGCTTTGGCGGCCGGTGCCTTCGTCGCATCGGCCGTCCCGCATTTCCTCTTCGCCGGCATCGCACCCTTGCCCGCCTGATGATGCGAAACCGTCTCGGCGCAGGCCGCGCGCCCGCGCTCGCGATAGACCACCGGCGGCGTCTTGCCCGCAGGTTGCCACACCAGTTCATGCGTGTCGTTGAGCGACTGCGCCGCCGCCGGTAGCGGCAGGGCGAGCGCGGCGGCGATCAGGACGGATTTCAAGCTCGGCCTCCTTGGCGACTGAACCCTCGCTCTGTCATGCCGACCGCGCCGCGGGCCTTGCCGCTTCGTAACGAATCATTGCCGGGCCAGGCCGCGAGCTTGAGGCCGAACCGGCCGAGGGCTAGGTCCCGGACATGACACGCCCCGAGGCCGTCCGATGACCGCCCCCAACATCGTCCTGGTCGAGGACGATCCGCCGCTCCGCACGCTGACCGCCCGCGCGCTGCAGGAGAATGGCTACAATGTCCGCCCCGCCGCGACCGCGCCCGAAATGTGGCGCGCGTTCGAGCAGGGGCCGGTCGATCTCGTCCTGCTCGACATCATGCTCCCGGGCACCAGCGGCATCGACCTGTGCCGCGAATTGCGCCGCACCAGCGACGTGCCGATCATCTTCATCTCGGCCAAGGGCAGCGAGACCGACCGCGTCGTCGGGCTCGAGCTCGGCGCCGACGATTACCTCGCCAAGCCGTTCGGCACGCGCGAACTGGTCGCGCGGATCCGCGCCGTGCTGCGCCGCCATGCGGTCGAGCGCGGCCCCGCCGATCGCGAGAAAGGCGAGCTCGGTTTCGAGGGCTGGCCGGTCAATCTGCCGCGCCGCGAATTGCTGTCGCCGACCGGTGCCGCGGTCGAGCTGACCGGCGCCGAGTTCGACCTGCTCGTGAGCCTTTGCGACAATGCCCAGCGCGTCATCGCGCGCGAGCGGCTGATCGAATTGTCGCGCACCCGGCTCGGCGACAGTTCGGACCGCAGCGTCGACGTGCTGATCAGCCGGTTGCGCCGCAAGCTGTCGAGCACCGGCAAGCCCGCGCCGATCATCACCGTGCGCGGCGTCGGTTACATGTTCAACGTCGCCGTGGAGCGGCGTTGACGCGCCTGCCCCATGTGACGGTCGGGCTGATCGGCCGCGTCTTCGCCATCCTGCTGCTGGCGGTACTGGTCGAATATGGCGCCAGCACGTTCCTCTACGAGCGCGCCAGCCAATTCTCGGTCCGGCAGGACGAAGCGCATCGCCTCGCCGAGCATCTCGTCATCGCCGGCAAGCTGATCGAGGAAGCGCCAGCGGCCGAGCGCCCGGCGATGGCGGCAGAGCTCACCACCACGCGCTACGCCGTGGGCTGGCGCGCGGTGCTGCCGCACAGCCCCGCGGTCGCGCCCTCGCTCGACCGATTGACCCAGCAAGTGCTCGACTGGGAGCCGGGGCTCGACGGGCGCGACCTGCGGCTCAGCCTGACCTCGCCGGGACGCGACGGCTTCATCACCGGCGCGTTCCGGCTCGAGGATGCGAGCTGGGTCACGTTCCGCACGCGCCAGCCGGTGCGCGCGCTCGACATGGCGGTCAGCCGCATCCTGCTCGCGCTGACCCCCGCGGTGGCATTGATCCTGATCGGCGGGCTGCTGCTGCGCCAGACGCTGCGCCCGATGCGCGACCTCGCGCGCGCCGCCGATCGCGTCGGCCATGGCGCGGTCGAGGCGGTGCCCGAGCGCGGCCCGAGCGAAGTGCGCGACGTCATCGTCGCATTCAACGCAATGCAGGCGCGCATCCACCGATTGATCGCCGACCGCACCCAGGCGCTCGCCGCGGTCGGTCACGATTTCCGCACGCCGCTCGCCCGGCTGCACTTGCGCGCCGACGCGATCGACGAGGACGCGTTGCGCGACGCGATCCAGCACGACGTGGTCGAGATGGACCAGATGGTCGCCTCGCTGCTCGCCTATCTCTCCGGCGAGGACGAGGCCGACGCCGAGCAACCCAGCGCGACCGATCTCGCGGTGATGTGCGCGACGCTCGCCGACGACGTCGCCGACCGCGGCGGCAAGGCGAAATATCACGGCCCCGACCATTGCGAACTCACCGTCCGTCGCGTGGCACTCAAGCGCGCGCTGACCAATCTGGTCGACAACGCCCAGCATCATGGCAAGCGCGTCGACATCCGGCTGGACGCGGCGCCGGACACCATCACGATCGCGGTCGACGACAACGGCCCCGGTATTCCGCCCGAGGATCGCGCCCGCGCGCTAGAACCCTTCGTCCGCCTCGACCCCGCGCGGCGCCGCGACACCCAGGGATTCGGCCTCGGCCTCGCGATCGTCCAGCGCGCAGTGGCGGCGCAGGGCGGGGCGTTCGCGCTGGAAACGTCGCCGTCGGGCGGACTCAGCGCACGGATCACGCTGCCGCGCGATTAGCGCGGTCGGCCATCCTGGGCAGCAACGGCCGACCGCGTCGAGGATCGCCGGCGCAAGGTCGCCATCTTGCTGGCCGTGCCGCAGGTCTCCATCGCGCACCACCGGCGCCGGCCGTTCTTGCTGGTGTCGGCGAACATCCAGCCGCACGAGCTCCGGTTGGCGCAGCGCCGGAGCTTGAAGCGGCCCGCATCCGCACCCGCCAGCGTATCGACCAGATCGAGCGCGATGCGCTTCAGCGGCAGTGACGCATCGCCGGCGGCAGCGCGAAGCACGAGCCGCCCGTCGCTCGCCAGCACCTGATCCTTCCGCGCCGCGAGCAGCCATTTGTTCGCGACCCGCAACGCGTCGGCGGGGAGCGGAAAGCCGTCGAGCCGGGCCGCGAGCAGGCGATACAAAGCGTCGCGCAACGCGCGCATATCGGCCATCAGCCGCGCCCGCCCCGCTTCCGATCGCGGCAATGCCAGCGTCTCATCGGCCTCCACCGCGCCGACGCGCCGCGCCCATTCCGCATAGCGCTCCGGCGTCGCCAGATAATCCTCGACGGCCACCGCATAGCGATCGTGGATGGTGTTGACGAAGTCGAGACACAGGCGGCCGCCGTCGAGGCGGATCGCGGCAATGAGTCGGGGTGTCATCTCCGTCATGCCGCCCCGCTAGCACATTGACTCTACCGTTGAAACGGGATTAGCCGGTAACAATGGAGCCGGACCAAACCGAGGCGGGCGGGGCGCGGGCATTGCCCGGCAGAGTTGCTGGGCAGCCTTCCATTCGATCGATGCGCAACGGGTTCTGCCTCTTCTGGCTGGTCCTGCTGCTCGGGGTCATCGGCATGCTCGCGCTGGGCGGGCAGCCCGATCCACCGGGATCGGGCCAGACGCTCGATGGGCCCTGGCGCTTCCATGCCGGCGACGATCCAGCCTGGGCCAGTCCCGCGACCGACGATCGCGGCTGGGAGGCGATCACCCTGGTGTCGAGACCGGACAGCCGTGACGGCGATGTCGGGATTCCCGGCTATCTCGACGGATGGCGCGCCCGCGGGCATCCCGCGCTCGAGGGCTATGGATGGTATCGCCGGCGCGTGACCGTACCGCCGCAGGGCGACCTCGTCCTGGTCGGGCCGCCGAGCGTCGACGACGGCTATGAGATGTTCTGGAACGGCCGCCCGATCGGCGGCATCGGCACGCTGTCAGGCGCGCCGAAGGTCAACACGACCCGGCCGTTCATCGCGTCTGTGCCCGCTGCCGGCGGCGATCATGTCGGCGTGCTGGCGATCAGGACGTTCATGCAGCCCGGGATCGATCGCGATACGCACAGCGGTGGGTTGCGGACCGTGCCGGTGCTCGCGCCGAGGCCGGCCGGCGAAGCGCTGTACCGTGCGCAATGGCGCCGGACGATCGCCGGCTATGTCGTCGACGCGGCCGAACCGCCGGCGATGCTGGTGCTCGCGCTCATCGCGATCGTCGCCGCGCCCGGGCTGACCCGTCCCGCCTTCGCGCGATGGGTCGCTGCGGCGCTTGCCGCTTCCGCCCTCCTCAGGCTCGGCAACGCGCTGTCCGCCTGGACCGATCTGCTCGGCCTGCCCACGCTCTTGTGGCAGAACGACGTGATCCTGGCGCCGCTGGCCAAGCTCGGCTGGACGATGGCCTGGAACCAATGGACCGATGGCCGCGATCGCCGGCCGGTCGCGGCTGCGGCCATGGTCGCGTGGGTCCTGTCGATCGCCGGCGCCCTCTCTCATGGCAACCTGCTCGCGATGGCGGGGCGCGCGCTGTTCGCGCTGTCGCTGATCGCCATCGCCGTCCGTATCGGTCGGCACGGACAAAGCAGGTCGATCGTCCTGCCGGCGATGCTGCTGACGGCGACCGGCCTGTTCGCCGCCGACCTGTCCGCGCTGGGGGTGCCCAGCATCTGGTTCCCCTTCGACATCGGCGTGTCGCGGTCGCAATATGCCTATGCCCTCGCGCTCCCGCTGCTCGCCTGGGCGCTGGCGACGGCCGATGGTCGATCTTCCACGCCCCGTTCACGCCAGCCGTCAGTGCGATAGCTCGTCTGCCTGTACGATCGTTACGCGTACGCATATTATCCGACGATGGCCTTCTTCACTCCACGCCGGGGACGTCGCGGCTCGCCTGCTGCCGTGGCCAGTCTTTTGCTGTCGGCGGCTGCGCTGACGTCGAGTGCCGCCGCGCAGAACACGTCGACCAAGGCAACCGCCCTGGCGGGCGTGTACGACGGCAGCCAGATGGAAATGGGCGTCGCCCTGCGGCTCCAGCCCAACGGCCGGTTCGACTATATGCTGGCTTATGGCGCGCTCGACGAAAGCGCGAGCGGGACCTGGAGCGTCGAGGGCGGCGACGTCCTGTTGACCAGCGACCCGGTCACCGCGCCGAAATTCGTCCTCATCGATCAGCGCCTGGCGACGGACGGCAAGCTCCATCTCGTACTCGATCTGCCCAAGGGCTGGACCCGGCAATATTTCGATGCCGCCGTCGGACTGGCGGACGGGCGCTATGTCGGTGGCCAATTGTCCGACGATGAAGACGTCATTCGACTCGCCCCCGGCGACCGCCCGGTGTCGCTGCGGCTCCAGCTCGGTGTTTACGAGGCCCGCAGCGACTCTTTCCGCCTCGACGGCACAGCCGCCTCGATCGTCCACGTCCGGTTCGAGCCCAACGACCTCGGCAAGGTCGCCTTCGCCGGGACGACGCTCCACATCGTCGGCAAGACGCTGACGTTCGAACGCTATGGCCGGTCGATTACCTTCAAACCGACCGACCAGAAATGGGAGACGGAGTGATCCCGGACCGGCTGCGGAGGAAAATCCCCGGCAACATTTCCTTACGCCCGCGCTGCACGGCGGAAAATTCGAGACCCTAGCTCTCGGCCTCCCACAAGAGGAGTGCCTCCCGTGAACGACCTGATCGGCCGCGTGTTCGATTTCGAGAAACGCGTCTTTCCCAGCCGCAACGACCTGTACGCCAAGCTCGTCACGCACGGGCAGAGCCCCAAGGCGCTGATGATCTCCTGCGCCGACAGCCGCGTCGTGCCCGAGCTCAGCATGCAAGCCGATCCCGGCGACCTGTTCGTCTGCCGCACTGCCGGCAACATCGTCCCGCCCTTCGCGACGCAGAATGGCGGCGTGTCGTCGACCGTCGAATATGCCGTGGCCGCGCTCGGCGTGCGCGACATCATCGTCTGCGGCCATTCGGACTGCGGCGCGATGAAGGCGCTGATGAATCCCGAACTGCTCGAGGGCATGCCCAATGTCGCCGCCTGGCTGCGCCACAGCCATGCCGCCGAATGCGTCGTCCGCGCGGGCTACGGCCCGCTCGCCAAGGACGAGAAGGTCCGCGCCGCCAGTCTGGAGAATGTCGTCGTTCAGCTCGCGCATCTGCGTACGCATCCCTCGGTCGCCGCCGGAATCGCCCGCGGCGAGATCTCGCTTCACGGATGGTTCGTCGACATCCATCAGGGTGTCGTGCTCGGGCTCGACGGCGAGACCGGACGCTTCCTGCCGATCCGTGACGACCGCCCGCTGCCGGTCGCGCTGGCGGCGGGTCAGCGCCTGGCGATGGGCGAAGACTATGCGGAGGCCGCCGAATGAGCCTCGCCAGGCCGGCGGGCGGGTTCCTCGCCCGCGATGTCACCGCCTCGATCGTCGTCTTCCTGGTCGCGATGCCGCTCTGCATGGGCATCGCGATCGCCTCGGGCGTGCCGCCCGAAAAGGGACTGATCACCGGCATCATCGGCGGGCTGGTGGTCGGCGCACTGTCGGGCTCGCCGCTCCAGGTCAGCGGCCCCGCCGCCGGCCTCGCGGTGATCGTGTTCGAATTGATCCGCGACCAGGGCCTGTCCGCGCTCGGGCCGATCCTGATCCTCGCCGGGCTGATCCAGGTGGTCGCCGGCATCTTCCGGCTCGGCGGCTGGTTCCGCGCGATTTCTCCGGCGGTGGTCCACGGCATGCTCGCCGGCATCGGCGTGCTGATCGTGGTCGGCCAGTTCCATGTCCTGTTCGACGCCAAGCCGCTGTCGAGCGGGCTCGAGAATTTCGCGGCGATGCCCGGGCGCCTGCTCGGTCTCGACCCGGCCAATGCCAAGGCGAGCGAACTCGCGCTCGTCATCGCGCTGCTGACGATCGGGGTGATGATCGCGTGGGAGAAATTCCGCCCGGCGGCACTTCGCCTCGTTCCCGGCGCGCTGCTCGGCGTCGTCGCCGGGACGCTCGCCGCCTGGCTGCTCGGCCTCGGCGTCACGCGCGTCAACGTGCCCGAATCGATCGCTGCGGCGGTCAGCCTGCCCGACGCGTCGGTCTTCGCCAAATGGCTCGACCCGTCGATCGTGGCGGCGGCGCTCGCCATCGCCTTCATCGCCAGTGCCGAGACCCTGTTGTCGGCCGCCGCGGTCGACAAGATGCACGACGGCGTGCGCACCGATTACAACAAGGAATTGCGCGCGCAGGGCATCGGCAATCTCTTGTGCGGCGCCGCCGGCGCGCTGCCGATGACCGGTGTGATCGTGCGCAGCTCGGCCAACGTCCAGGCGGGTGCGGTGACGCGGCTATCGGCGATCCTGCACGGTGCCTGGATCCTCGGTTTCGTCGCTCTGCTGCCCTGGCTGCTGCGTGAGATTCCGATGGCGGCCTTGGGCGCGGTGCTGGTGGTGACCGGGTGGAAATTGGTCAACGTCGCGCATGTCCGCGAACTGTTCCATCACCACGGCTGGCTGCCCGCCGTGATCTGGGCGGCGACGCTGATCACCGTGGTGGCCGAGGATCTGCTGACCGGCGTACTGGTCGGCATCGCCCTATCGCTGATCGAGGTCATCCCGCATGGCCGCCGCCTCAAGCTCGGCGTCGAGCATGAGGAAGCCGAGGAGCATGCCGCGATCAGCCTGTCGGGCACCGCGACCTTCGTCCAGCTGCCGCGCCTCAGCGACGCGCTCGACAAGGCGCCCACCGACAAGCCGGTGACGATCGACCTGCGCGACCTCGCGGCGGTCGATCACAGCTGCGCGGAACTGTTCCGCGAGTGGCTGGCGCGGCGGCGCGCGATCGGGGCCAGTGTCACCCTGCTCGGCGCCAACGACCGGCTCGCTCGCCTCGCGGCGTAATATGCTGGTTCAGCCTGGCTGAACCAGTCGCCGCACCGGCCCGCTCCCCCCACCCGGCCACCCATAAGATACTGCCGATGGGTGGCCGGGTGGGGGAGCGGGCGGAGCAGCCCAAGGTTCGGGCGATGCGCAGCGTCGTCGGAATGGCTGCGGAGGGCGGCACCGTGACAATAACCGGCACAGCAACCTTACGTTACGATCGGGACACGCGGCCACGACCTCCCGCCGCTATCCCAATCGTATCCGGAACCGACCCTCTCCCCGCTTCCCCATGCATCATGGAGCGGGCGGGTCCGGCCGCAGGACCTTCGCCCCCAGGTCCTGCCGTCGAGGTCCACTACCCCCGCCGGAGCCTCCCTGTTTGCACCGGCTTCCTAAGCGCGGGGCATGGCGTTATCCGGTGCCATGCCCCCGCCTCTTTCCGACCTGATCGCGGGCGCCCGCACCGCCTTCCAGGCCGGCCGTCATGCCGAGGCGGAGCGGCTCGCAACCGCGGCGCACGAGCGGCAGCCCGCCTCGCTCGATGCGATCGAGATCCTCGCGCTCGCGCATCGCGGGCGCGGCGACACGGTCGGTACCGAACGCCTGCTCCGCGCCGCGATCGCGATCGATCCCGCGCCGCGCTGGCCGCATGACGATCTGGCGATGCTGCTGTTCGAGAGCGGCCGCCTGCCCGAGGCCGAAGCCGCCTGCCGTGCCGCGATCGCCGCCGATCCCGGCAATCCGCAGCCCGAGATGATGCTCGGCAACATCCTGTCCGAACGCGAAGAACTGGTCGCGGGCGCCGCGCATCTCGAACGCGCGATCGCGCTGGCCGGCGAGCATCCGCAACTGCTCGCCAATCTCGGCCGCAATTTGCAGCGCCAGGGCGCGCTCGACCGCGCCGAGCCGATGCTGCGCCGCGCCGTCGCCGCGATGCCCGACGCGCTGCCGCCGCTCGCCTGGCTGGCCGAATTGCTCGAACAGGCGCGGCGCTTTGACGAGGCAGGGGCGATGCTCGACCGCGCCGAGCGGCTGGCCAGGGTGCAGGGCACCGACGTGACGCTGCAGCGCGCGGCATTGCTGTCGCGCACCACAGACTGGCGGCGCGGCCTCGCCTTGCTCGACGCCGAGCCGCGCTTGTCGGGCGCGGCTTTGCTCCAGCGCGGGCGGCTGCGCGATCGTGCCGGACGATTTGAGGAAGCGTGGCGGGATTTTGCGAGCGGCAAGGCGGCCCTGGCCGCCGCATCGGGCCGGCGTTACGACCGCGCGGGTGTCGCGGCACTGCTTGCCGATCTCCGCGCTTTCTTCGCCGCCGCCGCGCTCGCGCCTGCGCCCACCAGCGGCGACGTTCCGCAGCCGATCTTCATCCTCGGTTTCCCGCGCTCGGGGACGACGCTGACCGAACAGGCGCTGGCGAGCCATACGCGGATCCGCGCCGGTGGCGAACTCCCGTTCGTCGCCGAGCTCGCCGAGATCGCCAGGCACCGCACCGATGGCACCTTTCCAACGCAGCCGGATCGCCTCGACAACGGTGCCCGCGCCACCCTCGCGATCGAACTGCGCGACCATTATCTCGACCGCGCCCACGCTTTCGGCCTGCTGGCCCCCGGCGCGCGGTTCTTCACCGACAAGATGCCGCTCAACGAGCTCTATTTGCCACTCCTCCGGCTCGCTTTCCCGGCAGCGCCGCTGATCGCGGTCCACCGCCATCCGCTCGACGTGATGGTGTCGGCGATGAGCCACGATTTCACCCATGGCTTCCACTGCGGATACCGGATCGAGGACGCCGCGCACCATTATGCCGCGATCGACGCGCTGACAGCGCACTGGCGCGGCCTGCCCAGGATCGCGCCGCACGATCTCGGCTACGAGCGTTTCGTCGGTGCGCAGCGCGAAGAAACCGAGAGCCTGATGGCGCATCTCGGCCTCACGATGGAACCGGCGCAACTCGCCTTCCACGAAAGCCGCCGCTTCGCCCCGACGCCGAGCTACGCGCAGGTCCAGGAGCCGCTCAACGACCGTTCGATCGGCCGTTGGCGGCATTACGCCGCGGAACTCGAACCCGCCCGCGTGATCCTCGCCGAGGCAATCGCCCGCGGCGGTTACGCCGCCTGAAGTCCCGCCGCGACCGAGACGGCGTCGTCGCCCATGATCAGTTGCAGCGCATTGGCAGAGGGCCGCGCGATCATCCGCACGCCGAGCGAGCGCAATGCCGCTTCATCGGCGCGCCCCGGATCGGCGAGATCGACCCACAATCGGCTCGACGCCGCGCCCGAGGCGGTGACGTTGTCGCGTCCGCCCAGCGCCGCGAGCCACGGCGCCGGATCGGCGGCCGCTACCGTATCCACGGTCTCCACGACCGGCGCCGCTGCCGAGAGCGGCCCTGCCGCCGCGCGCATCTCCATCGCCACCGAATCCGCGATCGGTCCGAGCACCACTTGCAACCCTTGCGCGGTCGGGCGGATGAAGCCCGCCGCGCCGAGCTTCTTCAACTTCGCCTCGCTCACCTTGGCCTGGTCGTTGACCACCAGCCGCAGCCGCGTCGTGCAGGCATCGATGCTGACCAGATTGCCCGCCCCGCCCAGTGCCGCGACGAACGCACCGCCGCGATCGGTCGGCAACGGCACCGTATCCTCTTCCTCGTCTACCTCCGGCTCGCGCCCCGGCGTCTTGAGGTCGAACCTGACGATCGCCCAGCGGAAGGTGCCGTAATAGATCGCGAAATACGCGAGCCCGACCGGCAGCAGCAGCAATGGCCGCGTCGATTTCGAGAAATTGAGCGCATAGTCGATGAACCCGGCCGAGAAGCCGAAGCCGAGATGCACGCTGAGCACATGCATGAGCGCCATCGCCGCGCCGGTCAGCACGGTGTGCATCAGGTAGAGAAGCGGCGCCAGGAACATGAAGCTGAACTCGATCGGCTCGGTCACGCCGGTCAGGAACGCGGTCAGCGCCATCGAGGTCAGCATGCCGCCGACCGCCTTGCGCCGCTCGGGCAGCGCCGAGCGGTACATGGCGAGGCAAGCTGCGGGCAGGCCGAACATCATGACCGGGAAGAAGCCCGACATGAAGCCTCCCGCGCTCGGATCGCCCGCGAAGAAGCGGTTGAGGTCGCCTGTCTTGCCCTGAAAATCGCCGATGATGAAC
>NZ_JBQCCN010000143.1:0-4153 GCF_051962185.1 Sphingomonas sp. | reverse complement strand
CGCTGCGCGGCTCGGTCCCCCTCCCCGTAAACGGGGAGGAATTTTAGTAATGCGCCATTTCCTCAACCTCTCCGACGCCGGCCCTGACGGCGTCGCGGCGATGCTGGCCGATGCGCTCGACCGCAAGGCGGCGCGCGCCGGCTGGCCCAAGGGCGAGGTCGACGCCGACGCCCCGCTCGCCGGGCATGTGCTGGCGATGGGGTTCGAGAAGACTTCGACCCGCACCCGGGACAGTTTCGACATGGCGATCCGCCAATTGGGCGGCACCAGCATCGTCATGGATGCCGGTCAGATGCAACTCGGCCGCGGCGAGACCGTCGCCGACACCGCGCATATCCTGTCGGGCTATGTCGACGCGATCATGATCCGCACCGACGATCACGCCAAGGTCGAGGAACTCGCGGCGCATGCCAGCGTGCCGGTGATCAACGGCCTGACCGATTATTCGCATCCGTGCCAGATCGTCGCCGACCTGCAGACGGTGATCGAGGCGGGCTATGCGTTGCCGGGACTGAAGATGGCGTGGCTCGGCGACGGCAACAACGTGCTGACGTCTATGATGGAAGCGGCGGGCATGATGCAGTTCGACATCGTCGCCGCCTGCCCCCAAGGATTCATGCCGTCCGACGAGGATGTCGCGCTGGCGAACGGCCGGGCCAGGGTCGTCGGGACCGCCAAAGAGGCGGTCGAAGGCGCCGACATCGTCGTCACCGATACCTGGATTTCGATGGGCCAGGAACATGCCGACACCAAGCTCGCGGCGATGATGCCATTCCAGGTGACAAGTGAGCTGATGGCGGACGCCAAGCCGGGCGCGAAATTCCTCCACTGCCTGCCCGCGCATCGCGGCGAAGAAGTCACCGCCGAGGTGATCGACGGCCCGAATTCGCTGATCTGGCCCGAGGCGGAGAACCGGCTCCATGCCCAGAAATCGATCCTGCGCTGGTGCTTCGGGCAGATCGGTTGATCGCGGGCGAGACGCTCCCCACATCCGTCATGCCGGCGCAGGCCGGCGTCTCCCGCAATTTGGCGCAGCGCTAAAGGCAGAGACCCCGGCCCTGGCTGGGGTGACGAAGGATTATCATGACCGCGGACGTTACCGACCTCGACCAGACCATCGGCTTCACCATCCCGGCGCGCCACGCGCGCGGCCGGCTGGTGCGGCTCGGGCCGGTGCTCGACGAGATTCTCGCCGCGCACGCTTATCCGCCGGCGATCGAGCGGCTGCTGGCCGAGGCGCTGACGCTGACCGCGCTGATCGGCTCGACGCTCAAGGACCCGTCGGGGCAATTGACCATCCAGGCGCAGACCCAGGCCGGCGTGGTGACCTTGCTGGTGTGCGATTATCGCGGCGGCGACCTGCGCGGCTATGTCCAGTACGATGCCGACCGGCTCGCCGAGGCGCCGCAGGATCCGACCTTGTTCGCCTTGTTCGGCGAAGGCTATCTCGCCATCACTTTCGACCTCGCGTCGACCGGCGAGCGCTATCAGGGCATCGTCCCGCTCGACGGCGAGACGCTGGCGCAGGCGGCGGAGAGCTATTTCGTTCAGTCGGAGCAGATCCCGACATTGATCAATTTCGGCGTGGCGCGCGATGCGGCGGGGAAGCATGTCGCCGGCGGCCTGTTGCTCCAGCACCTGCCCGAGGGCGAAGTAGGGCGCGAGCGGCTCCACGTTCGGCTCGACCATCCCGAATGGGAGCATGTCGCGATTCTCGGCCGGACGATGGGGGCGGACGAACTGACCGACACTGCGATCCCGCTCGAAACGCTGATCTGGCGCTTGTTCAACGAGGAAGAGGAAGTGCGCGTGCAGGCGCGGTCCGATTTCCGTAAGGGCTGTCGCTGCGACGCCACCTATATCGCCGGCGTGCTGGCCAAGTTCACGCCCGAGGACCGCCGCGAAATGGCCGACGAGCACGGGATGATCAACGTCGACTGCGCGTTCTGCGCGACGTCTTTCCCGGTGCCTGCGGAGCCGATTGCCCCCTAATCATTGTAACATTGCCCGCGCATGGCCACATTTCGGCGGCATAGGAGTGGGCATGGGGAAGGGGCAGATCGTTCTGGCCGCGCTTGCGGCGATGGCGGGGCTCGGCGCGGGCGTCGCGACGGCGGCGGGACCGGCGGCGCTCGACCGGCTCGGGCTGGGTCGCTGGCAATTGCACGAGATCGGTAGTACCGGCGCGCCGCGCTCGCTGTGCGTGCGTGAGCCGCTTCAGCTCGTTCAGTTGTTCCATCCGGGGATGCAGTGCACGCGGTTCACGATCGAAGACGCGCCCGATTATTCGACCATCCATTATACCTGCCAGGGTCGGGGCTATGGCCGAACCACGATCAGGGTCGAGGATTCCAACCTGATCAAGCTCGATACCCAAGGCATCGATCCGTCGGGAAGGCCGTTCGACATGGTGTATGAAGGACGGCTGGTCGGCGCCTGCGCATCGGCGGGCAGCCGTTAAGGCGACGTTTAGGGTTGCGGGATTATGAAGGGCATGTGCTCTTCGGGCACGCTTTCCTCCCTGGAAGACGCTGGAAGCGTCCAGACTGGGCCGCCCTCGAGGCGGCCCATTTCTTTTCCGGCCTCTCTCCGAATTGGCAGCCTCTCCCGCTTGCGGGAGAGGGCGTTCGAGCCTAGCTCCCGTCCGATCATGGAAACTTCATCGCCTTTGGCGGTCGCGCTGATTTCGGGCGGCCTCGACTCGATGGTCGCCGCGGCCTCGATGGCGGCGGCCGGCTATCGCCTGCTCGCGCTCTCGGTCGACTATAACCAGCGGCATCAGATCGAACTCGCTGCGGCGCGACGCATCGCGGCGACGCTCGGCGCCGAGCGCCACGTCGTTCTGCCGCTCGACTTGCGGGCGTTCGGCGGATCGGCGTTGACCGCGGAAATCGAGGTGCCGAAGGAAGGTGTCGGCGACGACATCCCGGTCACCTATGTCCCCGCGCGCAACACGATCTTCCTCAGTCTGTCGCTCGGCTGGGCGGAGGCGTCGGGCGCGCGCGACATGGTGATCGGGGTCAATGCGCTCGATTATTCGGGCTATCCCGATTGCCGTCCCGAATTCGTCGCGGCGTTCGAGGACATGGCCGCGCTTGCTACCAAGGCAGGGGTCGAGGGCGACCGCTTCCGCATCCACGCGCCGCTCCAGCACATGACCAAGGCTGATATCGTACGCGAGGGCACGCGGCTGGGGCTCGATCTGGGGATGAGCTGGTCGTGTTACGACCCCGCGCCGGGCGGCCTCCATTGCGGATTGTGCGACAGCTGTCGCCTGCGCGCCAAGGGGTTCGAGGAAGCCGGCATTCCCGACCCGACGCGCTACGCCGCCTGACGATGAGCTACGCGGTCAAGGAGATGTTCCTCACGCTCCAGGGCGAGGGTGTGAATGCGGGGCGGCGCGCGGTGTTCGTTCGCTTCGCCGGATGCAATCTCTGGTCGGGGCGCGAACGGGACCGGGCAAGCGCGATCTGCCGCTTCTGCGATACCGATTTCGTCGGGACTGACGGCGAAGGCGGCGGGCGGTTCGCCGATGCCACGGCATTGGCAGAGGCGGCGGCGCGTTTCTGGGGGGAGGGGCGCGAGGAGCGTTTCTGCGTCCTCACCGGCGGCGAACCCATGCTTCAGGTCGACGATGCGCTGGTCGATGCGCTACACGCGGCGGGCTTCGTCATCGCTATCGAGAGCAACGGCACGATCGCCGTTCATCCCGGGATCGACTGGGTGTGCATCAGCCCCAAGGCCGGGAGCGAGGTGGTGCAGCGTTCGGGCGACGAGCTCAAATTGGTTTGGCCGCAGCCGGGCACCGATGTCGATACGCTGGACAGCTGGGATTTCGCGCATCGCCTCGTCCAGCCGCTCGACACCGGCTCGCCCGAGGGGAATGCCGCTAGCGAAGCCGCCGCGATCGCGCTGGTCATGGACTGCCCGCGCTGGCGCCTGACGCTGCAGGCGCACAAGAGGCTGGGCCTCCGCTGACTTTCGGCCTCTCCCTTCAGGCGGGAGAGGCGGTTGGTACGCTCAGCGGCGCGTGTTTTTTTTATTTTGCGGGTCGCCCCCAAAAAAGAACCGAAATCCGTGCATGCGCCACCCGCGTGGGGGGGAAACCGGCCGGAACACAAATGTGCGCGAAAAGAAAGCCCGCGGGCAAATA
>NZ_JBQCCN010000142.1:0-45306 GCF_051962185.1 Sphingomonas sp. | reverse complement strand
CTGGTGCGCTTGTCGATCGACAGGTCGAACGCCTTGCCGCCGCCGGTCTCGGTATGGGCGTCTTCGGCGAGGCGATAGTAATCGACCGACAGGATCGGGCGGAAGGTCAGGTGGCCGACCGCGCCCTCGTACGACGCGCCGCCGGTCGCCGAGACCATATTGCCCTTCCACTTCGAGCTGTTGCTAAGCTCGACGGCGGTGCTGGTGCCGTCGTTGCCGGTGAAGGTCCGCGTGCTCGAAAAGTCGACCCGCGCCGCCGACACGCGAGCGAACGGCCGCAGGCCGCCGAATTCCGCGCGCCAATAGCCGGCGACCTCATATTGGTCGGACGCCACCGTATTGTCGGTGCCATTGTCGTCGTCATTGCCGTGCAGATAGGCCAGCGACAGGCCGAAATTGCCCATCTTGGTCTTGTATTCGGCGCCGCCGGCGGTGCCCCAGCCGTTGATGTCGTAGGATGCGGTGTTGAGGAAGCCCTTCGACCCGCCGTACGCCACTTCCTCGATCCAATAGCCCCATTTGCCCTTGTCGACATAAGGCGCACCGCCGTCGGTCAGCATGCGGCCGATCGCGCGCGAGCCGGCGCTGACCGCAGCGAAGGTGCCGCCGGCATGGTCGGGTAGCATTTGGCGGATCGCGGTCTGGAAAGTGGTCGCGTCGGTGATGTTGAGGAACGAATTGCCGACCTTGCTGTCCTGGCTCAGCGCGGCATAGATCGCGTTATAGGCGGCGCTTCCCGATCGGTTGAGGCCAAGCTCGGTGGTGGTCTTGGCGCCGATGTCGATCGCGATCTGGTTGGCGGGGCCGGTGGTCGAGATGCTCGATTTGTACATGTACGGCAGAGCGATCGACGAGGCGGTCAGATTGCTCGCGCCGGTGATCGAGCCGGCGTTGACGACGACATAGTGGCCGCTTCCGGCGACCAACCCCGTCAACTTGATCGCCAGCTTCGAATTGGCGTCGAAACTGGCATTGCCCGAGACGTTATACTGGGTGGCGGTGTTGGTCGTGGTGTTGACCGTCACCCCTAGCGTGCCCCCCCCGGTCACCGCCAGCGAGGCGATCGACACCGGCGTCGTGCCGGTATTGGTGAAGCTGCCGCCGTTTACGGTTACCGCCAGGCCCGAGGCGTTGGTGAGCGTGCCCGCGAAGCTCGATGTGCCGCCGATCGTCAGCGTATCGCTGCCGCCGCCGAAATCGGCCGCGCCGGTATAGACCGACGTGCCGGCCAGCGTCATCGCATCGTTGCCGGCGCCGAAGGTCGCGTTGCCGGTCATCGTCGCGTCGCCCGACATGGTCAGCAAATTGTTGCCCGCGCCGAACGTGGCGTTGCCGGTCATCGTACCGTCGCCGAGATCGAGCGTGTCGTTGCCGCTACCGAAGCGGACGTCGCCGGCGATGGTCGGGGCGGTGCCGCTGGCCACGACGATCTGCCTGACCGTCGCACCGCTGGTGTTGGCGCTGAGATCGACCGCGACATTGCGGGTCGAGGTCGTGTCCGCGCCGCTGGCGCTGATCGCGCCGCCATTTTCGACCAAGGTCACGCTACCCGACTTGTCGATGATCGCGGTCGCGCCCGCGGCGGTACCCGACGCGGTCGCCTTGATGCTACCGGTATTGCGGATCGAGGTGACGTTGGCGCCGGCGTCGACAACGATCCCCTGCGACAACTGACCCGCGGTCGAAGCGCCACCGGCCGAAACGATGCCGGAATTGACGATGGTCGGCACTGTCGCGCCCGAGCCGATCCGCAGCGCGGTGGCGTTGGCGGTATTGGAAGTCGCGGCGATCGTGCCGGTGGACTGCATGCCGTTGGTGACGGTGACCGCACCGCCTTGCCCGCCGATCACCACGCCGTTGGCGTCGACGCCGGCATAGACGCCGTTGCCGGTCGCCGAGCCGTTGATGATCAAGCCGTAGCCCGCTGTATTGGCGACAGGACCGAGCGTGACCGAATTGCCGCTCGCGCCGATCTGCAACGCCGCCGCCGATCCATAGGAAGTGATCACCGCCGACCCCTCGCTGGCGTCGGGAATGCCGTCCTTGTCCACATCGGGGTCGGTCGTGCTGGTGGTCGGCGGGATCGCCAGGATGACGCCGCCGGCGACGTTGCCGGTGATCGACACCGCCGGACCGCCCTGCAGCAAATCGTCGGCATCGAGCTTGCTCGGATCGGCCGGCGCCGTGGTGTAGCGGTAGCCGGTGCTGCTGATCGTGCCCTGCAGGGTCAGCGCGCCCGAGACATTGCCGTTGATCAGCACCGCGCTGGCATTGCCGCCGGTCGCGGTGATCGTGCCGGCGACGCGCGCGTTGCCGTTGATGTCGCCGGTCTTGATGCCGGCCGAATTGTTGCCGGTCACCGTGATCGTGCCGTCGGTCGAGAGATTGCCGTTGAGCGGCCCGCCGAGCAGGATGCCGTAGGAATTGTTGCCCTCGACGGTGATCGAGGCGCCGCTGGCATTGGTGATCGACCCGGTGAAGGCGCCGCCGGTGCGGATGCCGGCGCGACCGGTTCCCGAGGCGAACGGACCGTCGAGGTCGCCGTCATTGTCGGTATCGGTCGGCGTATAGGTTTCGTCGACGATGATCTTGCCGGTGTTGTTGATCGACCCGGTCACGCCGGCGAGGGTGCCGATGCCGGTCGCATTGTCGGCATTGGTGATCTGGATCGTGCCGGCGTTGCTGACGGCGTTGTTGCTGTCGATGGTGACCGCGGTACCGCTGGTCACGGTCACCGACCCGGCCGAGGTGATGCTGACGTCCGACGGCGTGCCGCTGTTCGCGGTCGAGGTCTTGACCGGCGTCGTCACGGCGGTGGAGATCGTGCTTTGGGCGGCGGCTGGGTTGGCGGCGAACAGGGCGACGGGGGTCAGGCAGGTCGAAGCAAGCAGTACGCGCATCAGAGGTCCCTTTTTCTCGGGCACCCATTGGGGAGGGCGGCACCCGTTCAAAGGGGATGACGGCGCGGCGTTCGCGCAGCCTTGGCGGCGGAGTAAATTTTTAGTCTTCCGCTTATGCGGGGCGTGCCAATCTCTGCCCTCTTGTGGGCGAAGGATAGCGGAGGCCCTTCCGCAAAGGGGGGGCCCAACCCTCTTCCGACCTAAAACGCCGCGTCGAACCCAATTCGCACGGTACGCGGCCGCAGCGGCGTGATCTGCTGCTCGCTCAGCACCGCGAACGGCGTGCCCAACGCGAAGCGGTTGCCGACCTCGTCGGTCAGGTTGGTGACGCTGGCGGTCAGCGCGAAGCGCTCGAACGACAGCCGTGCCGAGATTCTGGTGTCGAGATAATCACCTTGGAGCGCGCCGAGGATCGGGCCGACCCCCAATCGCGATCGTCCGGTATACCGCGCCGAGGCGGCGAGCGAGAGTTGCGCATCGTCCGACACCGCGAATTCGTATTTGACCGCGCCGCGGGCGACGATGTTGGCGATGTTGGGCACGCGACCATAGGTCACCGCGTCCGCGGCGACCGCGTTGACGATATGCGCTTGCGTCGCCTGCGGCGTCGGGCCCGGCACCACGAAGCTCAGGAAATAGGGGGTCGGATTGACCACCTTGCTGTCGTTGAGTGCTATCCCGCCTTCGAAGCTCAATCCCGTCACCGGGCGCCAATTGGCCGATGCCGACATCGTCCAGATCCGCCCGTCGCCGATATTGGCGGTGCTGGGCAGTCCACGGCCATCGATGAAATCGGCCTGGATGTTGTGCCACAAAGTGCGCGACAGGCTCAGCGAGAAGCTGACCGCATCGGCGCCCGGCACGCCGCGGCGCAGCCCGAGTTCGAACGTCCGCGCGCGGTCGTTGAGGAAGCGGCGGACGAAGTCGCCCTCGATCGCCAATCCTCCCGGCCGGAAGCTCTCCTGATACCGCGCGTAGAGCGTCAGCCGGTCGAGCGGTGTGGTCGACAGCGCGAACGAAGGCAGGAACGCGCTTTCCTCGCGCGCGGCGGTGACCGAGGCGTTGAGCCGCGCGATCATCGGTGCGACATCGGCGCCCTCGCCGGTCAGCCAGACATGGCTGTAGCGCCCGCCCAGCGTCAGGATCAGCTTGGACACCGGCTCGACCGACACCTCGCCATAACCGGTCGCTTCGGTGATGCGGTTGGTCACGCCGGTCGCCGGGAGCGGCATGTCGGGATCGCCGAGCGCGCGGTCGAGCCTGGTGGTGTTGCGCACCATGCTGACGCCGACCACCCAGCCCAGCCCGTCCTGCGGCGACCGCGACAGGCGGTTCTCGAACGAGAAGAGATTGGTGCGATTGCGCTGGCGGAACAATCGTTCCGGCCGCCCGGGCTCGGTCGCGTCGTAGCGCTCGCTCAGCCGCTGTCGCGCCAATCCCAGCGATGACACGAACGTCAGGTCGCCGAAATGGCGGCTGGCGACGAGTTCGCCCAAGCCGTAGCTCGCGTCGCTGCCCTGCGGCAAACGACTGTAACGCGTCAGCGGCGGCGCATCGCGATCGGCATATTGGCTGTCGAGATTGCGCGTCTTCTGAAAGGTGCCGCCGAGGTCGATCGTCCAGCCGCCCACCTTGCCGCGCAGCATCGCCCGGCCGCCATAGATGTTCGAGCGGTTGATATCCTTCTTACCCAGCAGCGGATTGTCGATATAGCCGCCCTCGGTGATGCCGTAGCCTACCACGCGGATGCCGAGTGCGTCGTCGACGATCGGCAGGTTGAGCACGCCGGCGAGATCGGCGCCGGGCGCGCCGTGCCACGTCGCCGAGACGCCACCGGTCAGCGAGCCGCCGAGTTGCTCGAGATCGGGCGTGTTGCGCACGACGCGGATGATTCCGCCCAGCGACCCCGCGCCGTACAGCGTTCCCTGCGGCCCCTCGAGTATCTCGATCGTGCCGACGTCGTACAGCCTGAGGTCCGGGTCGGGCGCGTTGTACGTCAGGCGGACGTCGCCGAAATACTGGCCGACCGTCGCCTGGGTCGGTCCGGTGAAGCTCGAATCGGCGATGCCGCGAATGAACAGCTTGTTGCGCCCGGCGCCGAGATAGGTCGAGGAGACGGTGGCGACACGCGACACGATCGCATCGGTCCCTGTATCGCCGTCTCGCGTCAGGCCGGCGCCGCCGATTACCGTGACCGCGCCCGGAAAATTCTGCAGCCGCGTGTCGCGCTTGCTCGCCGTCACGACGATGTCGTCCGCCAGGGTCGGAGCGGGCGGCGGGTCGGCAGACTTCCGGGCCATGACCGCGCGCGGCACCGGTTTGGGCCTGGGAGACGACGCGGCGACGATCCGCCAGACCCCCGGCGCCGGCGACACCGCGCGCGCCGGGCATCCCCGCAACAACAACGACAAGGCGCGCCCCGCGCCCATCCGCCCGCGCACCGCTGGCACGGCACGCCGCAGCAAGCCGGGGTCGTTCACCGCCACGACGATGCTGACGCGCGCCTGCGCGCCGAGTGCCGCGATCGCTTGGCCGAGCGTCCCGGCGGGAATGTCGATCGCCTGATCCCTCGCCTCGGCCGGCGATGCGATCAGACAGAGCCCCGCCAACGCCGCGGGGCCGGCGAAACCCCTCATGGTCCGGCGATCACCCAACCCTTACCCGAACGGCGCACATCCGCGCCGAGTAGGATTCCCAATCGCGCCATGGTCGGTTCGACGCCGCCGTCGAGCCGCACCACGCCACGGAACGGACGCGCCGCGGCACCGTCACCGACGCGGACCGGCACGCCGAGATTACGCTGCAGATCGGCGGCCACGCGCGATAGCGGCGCACCGTCATAGAAAAGCTGTCCATCGCGCCACGCGCCGACATCGGACGGCCGCACCGCGCTAAGCTGGCCGGTCCGCTCGCCCTTGGCGAGGACGAAGCGCTGCCCGGCGGGAACCTTGATCCCCGAACTGCCCGGATCGACCACGACCATACCCTCGCTCACCGCCAGGTCGAGCGCGCCACCACCGGTGGTGACTTCGAACGTCGTGCCGGCATCGACCAGCGTCGCGTCCTGGGTTTCCAGCCGGAATGGCCGCGATGGATCATGCTTGATCACGAACAGCGCCTGGCCTCGCTCCATCCGCGCGAATCGCGGGTCCTTGTGGTCGAGCTGGATGCTGGTCTCGCCATTGAGCTCGAGCCGGGTGTCGGCCAGCGTCACGGTGCGGCGCTCGCCGGCGGCGGTCCGCACCGAATAGAGATCGCGCGACGGCCAGGCCACCCACGATCCAGCGGCAACCGCAATCGCGACCGATGCGGCGATCGCGCCGCCCAGCCAGCGACGGCGCACCGGCACGATCGGGTCGTGCCAATCGGGTTCGGGTTCGGCCTCGGCCGGCCAGGTCACACCATCGAGCAAATCGTCGAGGTCGCGGTCGGCGGCGGCGATTTCGGCATAAGCGCGCGCGTGCGCGGCGTCCGCGGCCAGCCAAGCCTCGAACTCGTTCCAGCCATCGAAAGCGGGATCGCGCTGGCGGATCAGCCAGGCGATGGCTTCCTCCTCCATCTCGCGCGTCCAGTCGGTCATGTCCGCCTCCTGATATCGAAGACGGAATCGGTGCGGTCAAACCTCATCGATCGACCTCCGATAATCGAGCAGCGCGCGATAGGCGCGCCGCAGATCGGCTTCGACCGTGCTCAGACTGACGCCCATTTCGCGCGCGATGTCGCGTTGCTGGACGCCGTCGATGCGGTGACGGCGAAAGATCGTCGCGACCCGGACGCCGAGCCCGTCGAGCACCGCTTGCGCCCCCGCCAACATCTCGCGCGCGACCAGCCGGCGGTCGGGCGGCGGCTCGTCCGAGCGGTCGGGCTCGGTCGGGCCGGCGGCGTCGCTCCAGTCCTGCTCGCGCCGTTCGGCCTGGCGCCGCGAGCGGAAGCGGTCGACCATCAGATTGTTGGCCGCGCGGTAGAGATAGGACATGGGCTGCGCGACCGGCCCGCCGTCGGCGGTGGCGACGCGGACATACAGATCCTGCAGCACATCCTCCGCCGAATCTCCCGCCCCGCGCGCGGCCAGGAATCGCAACAGCTTCTCCCTGTTGGCGAGGATGACGGCCTGAAGGCCTGAGGGGGGCGCGTCGTCCATGTGGGGCGAAAAAGCGTTCGAGCCTGGGAGGATGGCAACGCCTCCTAGGGGGTGCGCGGCCGCTTATCCAGCCCTCTTTCGATCCGCAATCGAACCGATTGTGGCCAGTCAGCCGGCGTCGGAACGATCCGCCTCCCCGGGCGCGGTGAATTGGGTCGCACCGCTCTGGTGCGGCGGATGCGCGCGCGACGCGAGGAGGTCGATCGCCTCGGCGGCGACCGGATCGAGCCTGGAACGGTCGGCCAGGATCGCGGCCTTCATCCGCGGGTCCCAGAAGCTGGCGATATGGTCGGCGACCGCCGCCGCGGCGCGCGGCCCTTCCATCGCCGCGAGGTTGCGCGCGATCTGATTCGCCATCAGCACCAGCCGTTCATGCGCGCCGACGCTCATTCCGCCGCCACCGGCGCGATCCGCCGCGAGCGCCGCGAGCGATCGAAATAATCCTCCTGCCAGCCGGTCGAGCCGTTCGACAGCGATACCTGCACCGCCGTCACCTTGTATTCGGGGCAATTGGTCGCCCAGTCGGAATAGTCCGTGGTGACGACATTGGCCTGCGTCGCCGGGTGGTGGAAGGTCGTATAGACCACACCGGGTGCGACGCGGTCGGTGACCAGCACGCGCAACGTCGTCTCGCCCGACCGGCTGGCAAGGCGCGTCCAGTCGCCGTCCTTCAGGCCGCGATCCTCGGCATCGATCGGGTGCATCTCCAGCCGATCCTCCTCGTGCCACAGCACGTTGTCGGTCCGCCTGGTCTGGGCGCCGACATTGTACTGGCTGAGGATGCGCCCGGTGGTCAGCAGCAGCGGGAAGCGCGGCCCGGTCTTCTCGTCGGTCGGGATATAGTCGGTGACCACGAACCTGCCCTTGCCGCGAACGAAGCCGTCGACATGCATGACCGGCGTGCCTTCCGGCGCCGCGGCATTGGCCGGCCATTGCATCGAGCCGACTTCGTCGAGCTTGGCGAAGCTGACGTTGGCGAAGGTCGGCGTGAGCCGCGCGATCTCGTCCATGATTTCCGACGGATGGGTGTAGTTCCAGTCGAGACCAAGCGCGTTGGCCAGGCCCTGGGTAACTTCCCAATCCGCGAGCCCGTTGAGCGGCGTCATCACCTTGCGCACCGGCTGGATGCGGCGCTCGGCGTTGATGAAGGTCCCGTCCTTCTCGAGAAAGGTCGAACCGGGAAGGAAGATATGCGCGTAATTGGCTGTTTCGTTGAGAAAAAGATCGTGGACGATGACGCATTTCATCGCCGCGAGCCCGGCCGAGACGTGCCTGGTGTTGGGGTCGGACTGCAGGATGTCCTCGCCCTGGATGTACAGCGCCTTGAAGCTGCCCTCGACCGCGGCGTCGAGCATGTTGGAAATGCGCAGGCCCGGCTCGGGATCGAGCGCCACGCCCCAATCCGCCTCGAACATCCCGCGCGCCGCGTCGTCGGCGACGTGACGATAGCCGGACAGTTCGTGCGGGAACGAGCCCATGTCGCACGATCCCTGCACATTGTTCTGGCCGCGCAGTGGGTTCACCCCGACGCCAGGGCGGCCGATATTGCCGGTCGCCATCGCCAGATTGGCGATCGCCATGACGGTCGACGATCCCTGGCTGTGCTCGGTGACGCCGAGCCCGTAATAGATCGCGGCATTGCCGCCGGTCGCATAGAGCCGCGCCGCAGCGCGTACATCTTCCGGGTCGACCGTGGTGACCGATGCCAGCGCCTCGGGCGAATGTTCGCCCCGCGAGACGAAATCGGCCCAGTCGCGATATTCGTCCCAATCGCAGCGCGCGCGAACGAAGGCCTCGTCGGTCAGTCCTTCGGTCACGATGACGTGCGCCATCGCGGTCAGCACCGCGACGTTGGTGCCGGGCCGCAGCGGCAAATGGTGCTCGGCCTGGATATGCGGCGTGCGGACGATGTCGATACGCCGGGGGTCGATCACGATCAGCTTCGCCCCCTGGCGCAGCCGCCGCTTCATCCGGCTGCCGAATACCGGGTGGCCGTCGGTCGGGTTGGCGCCGATCACCAGGATGACGTCGGCGGCCATGACGCTGTCGAAGTCCTGCGTGCCCGCCGAGGTGCCGAACGTGGTCTTCAGGCCGTAACCGGTCGGCGAGTGACAGACCCGCGCGCAGGTATCGACATTGTTGTTGGCAAAGCCGGCGCGGACCAGTTTCTGGACCAGGAAAGTCTCCTCGTCGGTGCAGCGGCTCGACGTGATCCCGCCGACCGAGCCGCGGCCATATTTGGCCTGGATGCGGCGAATCTCGCTCGCGGCCCGGTCGAAGGCTTCCTGCCATGTCACTTCGCGCCACGGCTCGTCGATCGACTCGCGCAGCATTGGCTTCAGGATGCGCTCGCGATGATTGGCATAGCCCCAGGCGAAGCGGCCCTTGACGCAGCTATGCCCACGATTGGCCTTGCCGTCCTTCCACGGCACCATGCGGACGAGCTGCTCGCCACGCATCTCGGCGCGGAAGGTGCAGCCGACGCCGCAATAAGCGCAGGTGGTGACGACGGCGCGATCGGGCGTGCCGATCTCGGCCACCTTGCGCTCCTGCAGCGTCGCCGTCGGACACGCCTGGACGCAGGCACCGCACGACACGCATTCCGACGACAGAAAATCGTCCGAAGCGAGCCCCGCCGACACCCGGCTGCCAAAGCCGCGCCCGTCGATGGTCAGCGCGAACGTGCCCTGCACTTCGTCGCAGGCGCGCACGCAGCGCGAACAGACGATGCATTTTGCCGGATCATAATCGAAATAGGGGTTCGACTGATCCTTGGCCTCCTCGAGATGATTAGCGCCGCCCACATAACGCACCTCGCGCAAGCCGACCGCGCCGGCCTGATCCTGCAACTCGCAATCGCCATTGGCCGAACACGTCAGGCAGTCGAGCGGATGATCGGAGATGTAGAGCTCCATCACGCCCTTGCGCAGCTTTTGCAGCAGCGGCGTCTGGGTACGCACGACCATACCCGGCTCGACCAGCGCGGTACAAGACGCGGGCGTGCCGTTGCGCCCGTCGATCTCGACGAGGCAGAGACGGCACGAGCCGAATTGCTTGAGGCTGTCGGTCGCACAGAGCTTGGGGATCGACGTGCCGATCTCGGCGGCGGCGCGCATCACCGTGGTGCCGGCGGGAACCGTCGTCTCGCGGCCATCGATGGTCAAGGTGACCGCCGTCTCGTCGGTCGAGGCGGGCGTGCCGAAATCGGCTTGCGGCTCATAGCCCATGGTGACGCTCCAGCCGCGCGAGGTCCTGCGGCGTGTTGATGTTGGCCGGAATAAAGTCGGTCTCCACAAACCGCGCGCCGATCCGCGCGGCGAAAGCGTGCAGCGAATGGCGGCCGTCGCCGAACAATATCTCTTCGAGCGCGCCGGCGGCCGCTGCCGGCCACAGCCCGATCACTGGCTGGCTCGCGAGACAGGCCGGCGCGGGCTCGAGCAGCGCGCGCAAGTCGGCTGGCAACAAAGCATCGACGGGGACACTCAACACTTGATCGAAACCGTGCGCGAGCGCGTGGTTGAGCCCGCCCGCCAGCCCGCCGAGTGGCCCGAGATCGGGTGCGGGCCAATCGGCGAGCGCGACGGCCAGCGGCGTTTCACGACCCACTATCGCGACCTGGTCGCATTGCAGCCGCAGCGCATCGAGCGTGTGCTCGAGCAAGGAACGTCCACCGAGCAACGCCTGCGCCTTGTCCGAGCCGAACCGGGTCGATCTGCCGCCCGCCAGGACCACGCCGAGCGTCCTCATGCGATGCTCCCGTGCGGATCGTTGAGGATTAACGCGCTGTCCGAGCGGGCGAGCGCGACGAGCGTGAGGCCGGCGGCGATCGCGCGGTCGACCGCCAGGCTGGTCGGCGCCGAGATCGTCACGAGCATCGGACAGCCTGCGCGCACCGTCTTCTCGACCAGTTCGTAACTGCACCGCGCCGACAGCAGGATGAAACCGCTCGCCGGATCCGCCTCGGCGAACGCGAGCGCGCCGACCAGCTTGTCGAGCGCATTGTGGCGGCCGACATCCTCCTTCGCGGCCAGGATGCGGCCGTCGGGAGCGCAAAAGGCCGCGGCATGGACGGCGCCGGTCTCGCGCCCGAGCGGCTGGTGCTCGCCGAGCGCGACCAGTGCGCGCGCGACGGCCTCTCGCGACGTCGCGATCCGCGCGGTGACGGGAGGCAGCGGCCGCAGCACTTGCTCGATGCTGTCGAGACCGCACAGGCCGCAGCTGCTTTCCGATACCCGCGTCCGCGCGCGCTCGATCACCGCCGCGGCGCGCCGCTCCGGCAGCGTCACGCGCACGATCCAGCCGCCCTCGGCCTGATGGACCAGCACGTCCTCGATCTCGTCGGCGCGGTCGACCAGCCCCTCGGCCAGCGTCAGCCCGACCGCATAGGCTTCGAGGTCAGCCGGCGTCGCCATCATCACCGCATAGCCGATGCCGTTATACTCGATCGCGACCGGCGCCTCGATCGGCACCGCGCGCGTCAGGTCGCAGTCGCCCGGCTCGGCCAAGCCGAGCCGACGTGCCGGCATGGCGACGGCGCGTGGCATCGCGGCGCTCATGCCGCCGCCTTCCCGCGGCCGACGAAATCCTCCGGGAAATGCGTGATCGCACTCATTACCGGATAAGGCGTGAAGCCGCCCAAGGCGCAGAGCGAGCCGAACTTCATCGTCTCGCAAAGGTCTGTAATAAGTTCCAGTGCCGGCGCCGCGCCGTCGCCGGCGAGAATGCAATCGATCGTCTCGCGCCCGCGCACCGCGCCGATCCGGCACGGCGTGCATTTGCCGCAGCTCTCCGCCGCGCAGAAATCGAAAGCGAAGCGCGCCTGCGACGCCATGTCGACGCTGTCGTCGAATACGGTGATGCCGGCATGCCCGACCAGCCCGCCTGCCGCCGTGAACGCTTCGTAGTCGAACGGTGTGTCGAACAAGCTCGGCGGGAAATAGGCGCCGAGCGGGCCGCCGACCTGCACCGCCCGCACCGGCCGCCCGCTCGCGCTGCCGCCGCCGATCTCCTCGACCAATTCGCCCAGGGTCATGCCGAACGCGGTTTCGAACAGGCCGCCATGGCGAATATTGCCGGCGAGCTGGACCGGCATGGTGCCGCGCGAGCGCCCGGTGCCGAACGCCGCATAAGTCGCCGCCCCTTCGGCCAGCACATAAGGCACGGCCGCGAACGTCAGCACGTTGTTGACCATTGTCGGACAACCGAACAGTCCTTCGATCGCCGGCAGCGGCGGCTTGGCGCGGACCTCGCCGCGCTTGCCCTCCAGGCTGTTGAGAAGCGAGGTCTCCTCGCCGCAGACATAGGCCCCCGCCCCTACCCGCACCTCGATCTCGAACGGCGCGATGATCGCTTGGGCGAGGCCGATCGCCGCCTCCAGCTTGGCGATGGCGTGGGGATATTCGGAGCGGACGTAGACGAAACCCTTTTGCGCGCCGACCGCCAGTGCGGCGATCGCCATACCTTCGGTGAGGCAGAACGGGTCGCCTTCCATCAGCATGCGGTCGGCAAAGGTCGCGCTATCCCCCTCGTCGGCGTTGCAGACGATATATTTGCGAGGGTTCGCGGCGAGGCGGACGGTGTTCCACTTGATGCCGGCCGGGAACCCGGCGCCGCCGCGCCCCCGCAGGCCCGATTGCTTCACCGTGTCGACGATCGCCTCGGGCGTCATGCCCCGCGCGCGATCGAGCCCGGTCCAGCCGCCGGTGGCGCGATAATCGTCGAGGTCGAGCGGCCGCGTCTTGCCGGCGCGCGCGAACGTCAGCCGAGTCTGGCGCGCGATGAAGGGATGCGCGGCGATCGGTCCGATCGCCAGCGCGGGCGCTTCGCCGGCCAGGATCGCCTCGGCATCCCCGGGCGTGGCGGGGCCATAGCCCTGCCCGTCGATCTCGACCAAGGGCTCGAGCCAGTGCATTCCCCAACTCGAGGTGCGCATGACCTCGTGCCCCAGCGCCGCGAACCGTGCCGCCACCGCTTCGGCCCCGCATGCGATCGCCAACGCGTCGTCGGAGATACGAACCTGCATCACAGGTTCCCGATCAGGGCGGCGATCTTGCCCCCGTCGAGCCGCGCATGCGGCTGGTCGCCGATCATCGCATTGGGACCGACCGAGCACAGGCCGAGGCAATAGACCGTCTCTATCCGCACCCGGTCGCCGGCGACACGCTCGGCATGCGCGGCCAGCGCCTCGCTGCCGCGCGCCTGGCACGCCTCCGCCCGGCACAATTTGATCGCCGGACGCGGATCGGGGGTGCGCCGGAAATCGTGATAGAAACTGACCACGCCAGACACATCGGCATGGCTGAGGTTGAGATGGTCGGCGATCGCGCGGATGACGTCTTCCGGGATGTAGCCGAGGGCCGCCTGTACGTCGTGCAGGATCGGCAGCAACGCTCCCTCCCGTCCATCGTGGCGGTGCAGGATGTCATCCATATCGACCATAGCGACACCGTTCATGGCTGCGACGATCGCGCCAGGTTCAAATCGGTCAAGCCGACCGGTCGTGGAGGGATACTCTCAAAGAGCCTCCGACGCCATTCCTCGCGCCATCGCCGCTCGGCAGGACGATCATCTCGACACCGACCCAACGTCGCCCGCCTCGCGATCCTCCGTCGAGCGTGCGACAATAGCGCGCGACCTCCCGGCCGCGTTGGCTGAAAGACGTGGCGGCGCGCGGCGGCGCGGGCGAAATGGCGCTGATCGGCCAGAGCGATTGAATATTCGTGGAAGCGCAATTGCACGGCTCGGGCCTCGTCGGTCGTGCCGACCATAGACTCTCGGCGCCAGTTGCGAAGAGCGCAATCGCGCCCGGCTGGTTAACCGCCTCCGCTCTGGTCGATGAGGTCGGCGGTCACGCCGTTGGTCCAGCCGAACCCGATCTGCGGCGCATATTCGCCGCCCATGCCGATCGCGGGATGCTCGACATCGTATTTCTCGAATAGCAGCCCGGTGTGCCGATAGGTCGTCTCGACGGTCGCGATCCAGCGCCGCGCGATCTCGTCCGCCAGCCGATCGTGGCCGTAACGGCGCAGCCCCGCCACAGCGATCCATTGCAGCGGCGCCCAGCCGTTGGGGCGATCCCATTGCTGCTCGCTCCGGACCAAGGTGGTGCGCAGGCCGCCCGCGGCGAGCAGCCTTGCTTCGGTGAACGCCGCCGTCGCGTCGGCTTGCTGTTGGGTCGCGACCCCCGCGACCAACGGCGCGAGCGCGGCAGCGGTCGCGCCCGGGCGAACCGCGCCCCGTTCCAGATCATAGTCCGTGAAGCAATTCTCGCGGCTGTTCCACATGTGCGCGTGCATCGCCACGCGACGTCGCTCCGCATGCGCCGCGTAGAGAGCGGCATCGCGGTCGCCACCGGCGGCGATCGCACTTTCCAGCCCGAACAGGAACGCGTTGAGATCGACCGGCGCGATCCAGGTCGTGCGGATCGAAGACAGCTCATCGCCGCCCAGCCAGCGCGACGAAAAATCCCAGCCGCTTTCCGCACCGGCGCGCAGGTCGCGATAGACGTCTTTCGCCGGTCGCCCGCTGGCGATCGCGGTTTCGACATCCTCGCGCCAGCTCTCGTCGCGCGGGGTCGTGCGCGGATCCCAATAGCGATTGAGCAGGCTGCCGTCGGCGAGCCTGGCGACATGGCCAGCCTGGGTGCCCCGCGCGAGATCGTCGGCGCCGTCCATCCACCAAGCATGTTCACGCTTCATCGCCGCGAGCCGGCGCGCCGCCACGTCCGGCCGCCGGTCGTCGAGCAATGTGACCATCATGTGGAACAGCGGCGGTTGCGACCGTCCGAGATAATAGGTCCGCGCGCCGTTGGGCACGTGGCCGTGATCCTCGATCAGGTCGGTCATCGCATCGACGATGCCCGTGGCGAGCGCGGTCTCGCCGTCGCGCACCAGCCCCAGCATCGTGAAGAAGCTGTCCCAATAATAGATCTCGCGGAAGCGCCCGCCGGGAACGACGTGACGGTGCCCGACCGGCAGCGCCGAGGAATTGTCCGCACCCGATTCGGGGTCGCGCGCCAGGCTCGCCCAGGTCGAGCGGATCTGCGCGCGGAGCGGCAGGACCGGAACGCTCGGCACGATCGGCGCGACCGAGGGCGGCAAGTCGAAATTGGCATGGACGAAGCGTCGCAGCGCCTCGTCGCCGTCGCCCAGTCGCGCGAAGTCGGCCATGATCTCGTCGACCGGACGCCGCGGCACCGCGTCGACGAAGGTCTTGCCATCGGTCAGGATGCCGCGCTCCTGCACCCGGGCGAACAACGGCCCGAACAGCTCGGCGGGCGTCGGCTCAGCGGGCTTGCGTTTCGGCATCGCGCATCACGAATTTCTGAATCTTGCCGGTCACCGTCATCGGAAAGGCGTCGACAACCCGGACCAGTGCCGGCACCTTGTGGTGCGCGATCTTGCCGCCGCACCAGGCGACGATCGCCTCGGGCTCGACCGATTCGCGGGTGCGCACCCAGGCGCATACGCGCTCGCCGAAGCGATCATCGGGAATGCCGAACACCGCGACGTCGGCGATCGCCGGATGCGACAGCAGGAAGGCTTCGATCTCGGCCGGATAGATGTTCTCGCCGCCGCGGATGATCATGTCCTTGATGCGGCCGACGATCCGCACGCGCCCCTGCGCGTCGATCGTCGCGAGGTCGCCACTATGCATCCAGCCGTCGCGGATCGCCGCTGCGGTGGCGTCGGACTGGTTCCAGTAACCGAGCATCACGCCGGGCCCGCGCGAGCAATATTCGCCCGGAACGCCGAGCGGCACGAGCTCGCCGGCGGCATCGATCACCCGCCCCTCGAAATGCGGCAGCATCTGGCCGACCGTGTCGGTGCGCGTTTCCAGATCGGCGCCCGGCCGCGTCTGGGTACTGAGCGGGCTGGTCTCGGTCATGCCATAGCCGATGGTGATGTCGGCCAGGTTCATGTCGGCGATCATCCGCCGCATCATCGCCGGCGGGCAAGGCGCGCCGGCGGCGATGCCGGTGCGGAGGGTCGACAGGTCGAAGCGCACCAGCTCGGGATGATCGAGCATCGCCAGGAACATGGTCGGCACGCCGTGGAGCGCGGTGCAGCGTTCCTGGGCCACGCAGCTTAGCACCGTTTCCGCATCGAAACTCTGGCCCGGAAAGACCATCGCGGCGCCGCTGACCAGGCAGACCAACACGCCCAGCACCATGCCGAAGCAATGGTAGAGCGGCACCGGGATGCAGAGCTTGTCGTCAGGCCCCAGCCGCATCCCCGTGGCCGCGCAGGCGGCATTGTGCAGCAGGTTGCGGTGACTAAGCGTGGCGCCCTTGGGCGCGCCGGTGGTGCCGCTGGTGAACTGGATATTGATCGGCTGGTTCTCGTCGAGCGCACCGCGGATTGGACCGCCCGGAAGAAGCAATGAGTCGAACGCTATCCGCCCCGCTTCACCACTGCCGCCGATTTCGATGACATGCTGGAGGTCGGGCAGTTCGGGCGCCAGTTCGGCAAGCATCCCGAGATAGTCCGAGGTCTTGAACCGGGCCGCCGTCACCAGCGCGCCCATGCCGGTCAAGCGCAATGCATGGCGCAGTTCGTGCGTGCGATAGGCGGGATTGATCGAGACGAGGATCGCGCCGATCCGCGCGGTAGCGAGCTGGGTCAGCACCCATTCGACGCAATTGGGCGCGCAGATGCCGACCCTGTCGCCAGCCTCGATGCCGAGGCTCTCGAGCCCGCGCGCCAACGCGTCGACCTTGTCGGCGAACTCAGTCCAGCTCCACCGCACTCCTTGCCAGGGAATGACGAGCGCAGGGCGATCGCCAAAGTCCCGGACGGCATGATCCAGCCAATCGCCGATCGTGCCCGCCGGGA
Organism: Sphingomonas sp.; assembly: GCF_051962185.1. Classification (GTDB taxonomy): domain Bacteria; phylum Pseudomonadota; class Alphaproteobacteria; order Sphingomonadales; family Sphingomonadaceae; genus Sphingomonas. The sequence continues at coordinate 28,432 of NZ_JBQCCN010000142.1, read as the reverse complement.
TCGGCGGCTCTGATGGCCCCCTGGTATAGGAAAGCCCCTCGTTCACGCGCGGACATGCTCCGAGAAGAAGTCGGCCTGCGCCGCCAGCGCGACATCGGTCTCGGGACATTCGATCCAGGCCCAGAAGGCATGCATCATCCCTTCATAGACCCGGAGGTCGACCGGCACCCCGGCGCGGCGCAGCGCGAGGTCGGCAAGCACCGTCTGGCTCAGCAACTGATCGCGCGTGCTGGTCATCAGCATCATCGGCGGCAGGCCCGACAGATCGCCATAGATCGGCGACAGCAACGGATCGGTCCGCTCGGTCCCGGCGGCATAGTCCGCCAAGGTCTCCGGCGCGGTCCGCGATCCCATGATCGACGGCAGGAATCCCTCGCAGTCACTCGTCAGCGCGAGGTCGCCCGATCCGGAAAAGAAGCCGCCGGCGACCGGCATCGGCAGTCCTTCCGCCTTGATCCTCGCCAGCAATTGCAACGTCAGGACGGCGCCCGCAGATGTGCCGTAAATCCCGATCGACGTCGGCGCCCGCTGCGATAACGCCTCGACATAGACCGCCAGCGCATCATCCACCGCCGCCGGAAACGGATGCTCGGGCGCCATGCGGTACATCACCGACACCACCGGGATGCCGGTCAGCCCGGCGATCGGGATGGTCTCGGTCAGCGACCCCGAATCGACCATGAAGCCGCCGCCATGGAAATTGATCAGCAGGCGCTTGTCGGCGTCCGCATCGATCCCCTGCCGCCGCACCAGCCTGACCGGCACGCCGGCCATGACGCCCTTGCCGACATCCACGCCGAACCGCTTCGCCCGCCCCTTGTTTAGCGGCTTCAGATGATTGGCCGCCGAGGCGCGGATCGCCTTTCGCGTGATCGGGTTGCGCATCAGCGCCGCCGTCATCTCCGGCGCGGGCGGCGCCGTCAGCATCGGCGTCATGACCGCCCGCGCTTCCGCGCTGACGGTCATGGCGAAGGGCGGTTGCTGCTTCACAGCGGTCACTGACCGAAATGATAGGCGACGCGGAGCCCATATATGCGCGGCTCATTGTACGTGAGGCCGACGAACCCCGGGAAACCGGCATATTGATCCAACACGCCGACCGGGACGGTCTTGTTGGTCAGGTTCGTCGCGAAAATGCCGATGTCGAGCGGCCGACCGCCTATATTGCGAAGATCGATATTGGCGTTGAGCAGCCCATAGGCCGGAAGAAAATTATAGAAGGACGAGTTGGTCTGCGCGGTGGAAACCTTGGTCTGGCGAACGTAGTTCGTCGCCAAAACCAGCTTACCCACGTCGCCCAAGGCCGTCTCGTACGAAGCGCCGACCGAGAATTTATGCTTGGGCGTGAACGGGAACGGTGCGCCGTTCAGGATGGCGCCGGCGCTCGCATCGGTCACGGACGTGTATTTCGCGTCGATATACGAATAGCTGCCCGTCAAGGTCAGACCGTGCACCGGCACGATCGCGCCGTTGAATTCGACACCCTGGATCTTGCCCTTGGCGGCGCTGCGCGTGACGTTCAGCGCGACCCCCTGGACGATTTCCGTCGTGGTGCGCTGAATGTTGTCATAGAGTCCGCGATAGGCGGCGATGTTCGCCCGCACTTGAACGCCGCCCAAGGCGAATTGCGACTTGAGCCCGACTTCGATGTCCGACAACCGTTCCGGCGGGAAGGTGCGGAAGCTCGAACCGACCGGGACCGGTCCGTTGACGCCGCCCGACTTGTACGCGTCGCGAGCCGTCACATAGGCGTGGACGCCCTTGGCGAAGTCATAATCCAGCGTCGCGGTGTAGCTGGGATATCGGCTGTCGGCCGTTCCGGTCACCGCAGGCGGCGCGATGATCATGGTCGAAACGAAGCTGTGCTCCCAGGTATAGCGCAGGCCGCCGGTCACGCTGAGGCCGGTCAACGCCGGTGTGACCTTACCGAGATCGAGGGTCGCCTGACCGAAAATCGCCTCGCTGCGATTGGCCTGCGAGAAAGTTGCCGCGATCGGCGGAATCAGCGTGCCGATCGGGAAGGAATAATATTGCTCGATCCCCGCGGGATCGCGGGTCGTCTGACGGTCGAGATAGCCGCCGGCGGAGAAGGTCAGCGCGCGATTGAAGGCGGTGCCCTGCAACTGCAGTTCTTCGGTGAAATAGTTCGGCGCAGTGGTGTCGAAATTGCGGCTCGACTGCCCCGCCAGCGGCAGCGGAGACGCGTCATAATCGTAGGTATACCTGTTGCGGAATTCGGAATAGCTGATGATGTTGCGCAGCTTGATCTGATCGGTCAGGTCGATCGTCGCCTGATTGATCGCCTGCCAATAGGTCGTCTCGGAAAATTGGTTGAGGTCATAGGATACCCGGCGCGGTCCCCGCGCCTGTTGCGCGGCGACTTGGGTGGCGACGTCCGGATAGAACAAGCCGATGATCGGCGTCAGCGCGGGATTGAGCGCGTCGAGTACGGTGCCGCCGCCATTGGTGTCCGAATGGTAGTAGCGCACCACGGTATAGAGCTCGAGCCCATCGACCGGCCGCAACGTCAGACCGAAGCGAAAGCTCTCGTACTTCAGATTGTCGTAGTGCTTGCCGGGAAAATTCGGGCCGACATCGATCGTATAGCCGTCGCGCCGGCCAACTTCGCCGGCGATGCGCAGAAGAACCTTCCCGGGCACGATCGGCGTGTTGAGTGCGCCTTCGACACGGCGGTCGTCGTAATTGCCGACCTCGCCCCGCATGTATCCCTCGAAGCGGTCCTGCGGCTTCATGGGCTCGAACAGGATGTTGCCGCCCGTGGCGTTCTTGCCGAACAAACTACCCTGCGGTCCCGCAAGCACCTGGACGCTGGCGAGATCGTAATAGCTTCCGACCCGCCCATCGATGCCGACGGCATTCGGCACCTCGGCGAAATAATTGACGACACCAGGCGTCGAGCCGAACGCCGGCCCCTGCCCGCGCAACGCGAAGAACGCATATTCGCGCGGATAGCCGCCATTGATCGTGAATAGCGACGGGGTGTTGTCGTCCAGCGAGGTACGATCGGTGATCCCCTTTTGCGCAAGCGCTTCCGGCGAAAAGGCGGTAACCGCCAGCGGTACGTCCTGCAGGTTTTCCGCGCGACGCCGCGCCGTGACGACGATGTCCTTGAGGCCATCGGACGAATCGGTGGCCGCCGGCGAGGCCGAGGCGTCCGCCGGCTCCGTCCCCGGCGCAGTCTGGGCGAATGCCGCCGCCGGAATGAGGCTGCTGCTGGCGGCCAGTGCCAACACAAATGCCGAACGCATGGTCTTCACTTTCCCCTCCCGAATATAGCGCTTCTCTATAGGATTGACGGCCAACTACCTCGCGATGTTATCGATGTCAATACGACTTGCGCGGGGCTGATCAAGGCCTATTATCCAAGACGAGCTGTCATGCTGCTATCGATAGCAAAAATGAGAGGGACGCGATGGTTGATGCCGTGCGATTCGCGCCATGGGTGAGCGACGAGGCTGCGGCGACGTTTCGCGCCGAGGCAGCGACACCTCCAGCGCCGGCTGGCGATATCGCCGCGCTTCGCGTTCATTATGACGCGTTCAACCGCCGACATCTCGACACCGCACTCGCGGCCTATTCGGTCGACGTCGCGGAAGAAGAGATCGCCGGAGTGAAGGTCTATCGCGTCGAGCCACGCGAGCCGGCGAACGAGCAGCGCCTGTTGCTTTGCCTCCATGGCGGCGCCTTCATGTGGGGTGCAGGCGCCGGCGCATTGCTGGAGGCCGTCCCCGTGGCGGCTACGGCGCGGACGCGAGTGATTGCGATCGACTACGAGCTTGCGCCCGAACACATCTTCCCGGCAGCGGTGAACGATGTGCTGGCCGTCTATAGGGCGGTGCTGGAGCGGCTCCCAGCAGCGAGCATCGGCGTGTACGGCTGCTCGGCCGGGGGCGCCCTCACCGCGCAATCGGTCGCGCGGATGGTCGCCGACGGCGTCGCGCTGCCGGGCGCGATCGCGATGCTGCACGGCACCGGGCTGGAACTCGGCGGCGATTCGCTATCGACCGCGCCGGCGCTTCTCGGAATGCCCGATCAGGCGGGCACTTCGTTCAGGACGATGTCCGCCTATTTCACCGGCGTCGACGCCGGCGACCCCCTGGCTTTTCCCGGGGAGCATCCCGACATGCTGGCGAAGTTTCCGCCCAGCCTGCTGGTCACCGGCACGCGCGACTTCTTCGCCAGCTCGGTCACGGTGATGCACCGCCGTCTGCTCGCCGCCGGAGTTGAAGCGCAATTGCTCTATTTCGAGGGCATGTGGCACGCGCATCACATGGCGACCACGATGCCCGAAGCGCGCGAGACCTTCGCGGCGCTGGCGCGATTTTTCGACAGGTATTTGGCCTGAGTCGAGCCGCGCTAAATCCTCCCCACGCTTCGCGCAGGGAGGATTTGGATCTCAGCCGCTGCTTTCGCGCACGACGAGCTCGACCGGCAATGCTGCGGCGACCGGCACCGATTCGGCATTGTCGAGGATCGCCAGGATGGCCTGACCGAGCGCGCCCCCTGCCCCCGCCGCGTCCTGGCGGACCGAGGTCAGCGAGGGGCGATGCGTGGTCGCGATCGGCGTGTCGTCGAACCCGACGATCGCCACGTCGCGGGGAACCGCGATGTCGCGTTCCATCAGCGCGTCGCAAGCGCCCGCCGCGATGAAGTCGCTGACCGCGATGATCGCGTCGAACCGCGTCTGCGTGTCGAGCGCAGCCTCTACCGCGCGGACGCCCGCCTCGATCGAGAAGGCGCAAGGAATGACGCTGGCCAGCGCGGCCTCGCTCGCCGCCAATACCTCGCGCACGCCGTCGAGGCGGCTAGCGACTTCGGGGTGTTGCGCGTCGCCGAGGAACAGCAGCCGCTTGCGGCCCGACGCGATCAGATGTTCGGCCGCCAGCCGCCCGCCCTGGCGATTGTCGCTGCCGATCACCGGCACGTTGAGCCCGGGTACCGGCTCGCCCCAGCCGACCAGCGGCAAGCCGAAAGCGGCGACCTGCTTGAGGCATTCGCCGCCCTCACCCTGGCCGAGCACGACCACGCCGTCGGCGCCGATCGCGTTCGATTCGAGGAAATGGTCGTTGGTTGTCAGCAGCATCGCGTGATCGGCCGGCGTCAGCACTTCGAGCAGGCCGCCGATCATCGCGAGCAGCAACGGGTCGGTGATCGGGCGGTCGCCGCGGGCGAGCTGCTCGATCACCACCGCGATCGTCTGGGTCCGCCGCGTGCGCAGGCTGCGCGCGGCGACGTTCATGCGATAGCCCGCCTCGCTCGCGATCCTGGTGATCCGCTCGCGCAATTCGGGCCGCACGAGGTCGCTGCCGCGCAACGCGCGCGACACCGTGATCGTGGAGACGCCGGCGAGCGCCGCGACCTTTTCCATGGTCGGCCGATCGCCCGGCTTGGCGGGCTTGTTCATCGCTGAGATTTCATCGCAAGCCCCTCACGCCTGCGCAAAGTAGCGGCGGATCAAGCGCGCGATCAAGTCAAAGGAACGCGCCACCGCCGGAATGGCCGAGGGCAGGAACAGGAAGCCGTGGGGCAGACCCGGGAGCCGGCAGACCAGCGTCTCCACCCCCGCCTGGGCGAGCAACGCGGCGTATTGCTCGCCATCGTCGCGCAGCGGATCTTCGGAGGCGGTGAGGACGATCGCCTGCGCCAGCCCATCGAGCCGCGCCGCATGCATCGGCGACAGCAGAGGGTCGGTCGGGTCGTGATCGCCGGTGTAGAACGCCAACACGTCCTTCAAATAGTCGCGCGAAATACCGGGCGCGCTGACCGTGTCGATCGACGGCGTCGACAAGGTGAAATCGGTGACCGGGTGGACGATCAGCTGGAACAGCGGCTGCGCCTCGCCGGCATCACGCAGCCGCAGCGCGAGCGCCGCGGTCAGATTGCCGCCGGCGCTTTCGCCGCCGAGCGCGATACGGTCCGGATCGCATCCCAGCCGTTGCGCTTCGCGGCGCGCCCAGGCGAAAGCGGCAGTGCAATCGTCGAGGCCGGCGGGGAACGGATGCTCGGGCGCCAGCCGATAGCCGACCGCCAGCACCGCGCAGTCGCCGAGATGTGCGAACTGACGGTGCATGGCGTCGTGCGTCTCGAGGTCGCCGAACATCCAGCCGCCACCATGGAGAAACACCAGCAACGGGAGCCGCCGCTCGGTGCTCGGCAAGTAGAGCCGCACCGGCACGCCGTCGGCATCATGGTCGCTGACACTGGCGAGGTCGGGGCCCGAAAAATGCTGCGCCATCGCCGCCATATTGGCGCGCAGCAGCTGGATCGTTTCCGGGTTGAGCGGCGGCATCGGCGCCGGTTCTCCGACCAATTTGGCGATATCGGCGTCGAGCATCATCCATCCTCCTTGCAAATGACATCGATATCATTCAAACTTGAGTCGAAAGCAATACCGGAGGGAGAGCGATGGATCTATCGAGGCCGACGGGCCCGCAGCCGGCAGCGGCTGTCGCATCGGCGCGTGACGGGCGCAGCCTCGCGATCGGCGTCTCCGGACTCTATCTCGCGCTCTACATCCATTACGGCTTCTTCGCTTTCTTGCCGCTGTGGCTGAGCAAGTCGGGCGCCTTGCCGAGCGAGATCGGCGTGCTGATGGCGATCCCGCTGATCCTGCGATTGCTCACCGTGGCGCCCTTTTCGGCCTGGGCGGGACGGCGCGGCCGCGTGCGCGACGCGATCGCGCTGACCGCGTTCGGCTCGGCGGCGGTGGTCCTGTTGCTGCTCGGCCACCCCGATCATGCCGGCCGGATCGCGATCGTGATCGTCCTGTCGATCATATGGGACCAGATTCCCGTACTTACCGACGCCTATGCGGTGATGGTGGTGCGCAGCCGGTCGCTCGATTTCGGGCGATTGCGCGTCTGGGGCTCGATTGCCGTGGTGGCGTCGAATGCCGCCGCCGGTTGGGCGATCGGTCATGCCGGCATCAACGCACTGCCGTTGATGATCTCGGCACTGCTGATCGCGCCGGTGGTCGTCGCCCTGCTGCTGCCGCGCGACCGCCAATTGGCCACAGCCGAAGACCAGGCGTCCGGTGGCCGCTGGCGCGACGTGTTCCGCGACCGCCCGCTGTTGATGGGGATGATCGCGGTGTCGCTGGTGATGGGCAGCCACGGCGTGCTGACCAGTTTCAGCGCGATCCAGTGGACCGCGCGCGGTATCTCGACCCAGGCGATCGGCTTGCTCCAGGCATTGTCGGTCAGCGCCGAAATCCTCGCCTTCATCTTCGGGTCGAAACTGCTCGGGCGACGCGATCCGCGCTGGCTGATCTGCATCTCGGCGATCACCGCGATGCTGCGCTGGGGGATCATGGCGATGAATCCGGGCCTGCCGCTGCTGATCGTCGCGCAATTGCTCAACGGGCCGACCGCGGCGGGAGCGATCCTGGGCATCATGCTGCTCATCGCCGCTCGCGTGCCGAACGATCTGAGTGCCGCCGCGCAGGGCGTCAACGCCGTGCTGCTCGGCGTCGTGCTGGCGGTGGCGACCGCTGGCTCGGGCCTGTTGTGGTCGTACGGCGTCGCGGTCGCCTATCTCGCGATGGTCGTGCTCGCGGCGCTCGGCACCGCGTTCGCCTGGCCGAGCCGGGGATCGGCGACGTTGGTGACCGACGCGCATCACGACACACTGTCCACTTCGGGAGGGAATCTGTGAGCATCACGCCTGTACCCGGCCGCCCGCTCCGGGCCGGCATTGCCTTGTTGGCGAGCGTCGCGAGCACGGCCGCGGTCGCGCAGATCGCGCCCTCCCCCGTTGGCCCGCCGGAACGTAACATCCTCGCCTGGCCGGCGCCCGATACGCTCAGCCCCGAAGCCAAGACGATGATGACCGCGATCGGCAAGATGCAGACGCCCGCTGTCTGGCCGCCCGTCGCCATGCAGCGCAGATTCGCCGATGCCGCCCAGGCAAGTTTCGGCGCGACGCTCGAGAAACGCTACGCCGTCCGGATCGAGTCGACGACCATCGCCGGCGTCCCGGTGCGCATCGTCTATCCCAAGGGCGTCACCACGCTCGGCAAGGGGCCGGTGCTGCTCGACCTACATGGCGGCGGTTTCTCGCTCGATTCGGGCTCGCTGACCGAGACGATCCCGATCGCGGCACTGACCGGATTGCCGGTCGTGGCGGTGCTGTATCGCCTCGCCCCAGAGAACCCCTATCCCGCGGCGGTCGACGATGCGCTTGCGGTGTATCAGGCGCTGGAAAGGGATCACGGCGCCAATCGGATCGCGGTGTTCGGCACGTCGGCCGGCGCCTGCCTCGGCGCGCAATTGATGGCACGGCTGACCAGCCTCCATCGCCCGATGCCCGCGGCGCTCGGCTTCTTCTCGGGAAGCGCCGATATGGGAAGCAGCGGCGATTCGGAATCGTGGATGCCGCTGCCCAATGGCGGCGCGACGCTGACCGCGGTGGTCGCCGACTATATCGGCAAGACGCGCAAGGACGACCCGATCCTGTCGCCGATCCATGGCGATATCGCACGTTTCCCGCCGACCCTGCTGCTCAGCAGCACGCGCGACATGCTGTTGAGCGCGACCGCGATCTTCGCCCGCGCGCGGACCGAGAAAGGCGTCGACGCCCGCCTTGTCGTGTTCGACGGCCTGCCCCACGCTTTCTGGGCCTATATGGATATTCCGGAAACCGATCAGGCCAATGCCCTGATCGCGCGATTCCTCAAGGATCGTGTCACGACGAAACGTTGAGAGCGCCGTCGGGCTGCCGCGCGTCACCCAACGATCGCGCGACCACGTCTACCGCGGGGCCGCAAAGCGCCAACCATCAACGCTCGGCGCCCGATTCTTCCAAAAACGGAAAGTCGGGGACTCCTCGCTATGGCGTGAGCTGTTTGGCCATCGCGAGATGCTGGCTGACGACCGGCACCATCTCGTTCGCGAACGCGTTCAGCGGCGGCTGGTCGCCCTTGGCGGCATAGGTCTTGAGCGCATCGAGCGCGCTCTGATGCGCGTCGCGCTGGATGATGACATATTGCTGGTCGAAATCCGCGCCCTTCTTGGCGCGAAGCTGATCGAGCTTCTGCCGCTGGTCGGGCGCCAGCGTCGTGTCGGGAGTGACCGTCGGCGCGACCGAGGCGGCGGCCTTATTGAGCTTGGCGGTCGATTGGGTGTGCGCCTCGATCATCTTGCGCGCGAAGTCCTTGACCGCCGAGGATTGCCCGTTGGTCAGCGCGAGCTTCGAGCTTTCGATCTCGAAAACGTCGCTGGCCGCGGCGGCATTGGCGAAGTCCTGCGCGGACGGCGTCATGGTCGACGCCGTGTTCTGCAACGCGCCGACGACATTGCCGCTCTTCATCGCCGGCGCCGTCGGCGAATAACCGCTATCGGAACTGTTGGCGCGCTGCACGCCGCCCTGACCCTGATCGCCGCACGACGCGACGAGACAGGCCGATGCGACCAGCAGCAGACAGGTTCTGGGGGTCATGCTTCGTCTTCCTGGTACGATCGTTCCATCCCAACCCCGCCTCGGCGACGCCGGTTCCGCTCACAACCCGCCCGAATAATGTAGGTTAGGCAGATAGGCGCGGCCCCGCGCTCAATCGACCCGATAGTGGATCGGCTTGAATGACCCGCCGTTCGAATCGGGCGCCGAACAGGCGGTCAGACCGATGACGAGGTCCATCTCGGCGCGAAAGCTGATCCGGTCGCCCGCCTTGCTGAGCGGCGGCAACACCTTGAGCTTGCCGTTCCGGCCGTCGACCGGAACGTTCATGAAGCAATTGAACGCGACCGGAATCCGGTCCGGTTCGATGCCATAGGGCGCCAACGCCTCGGCGAGATTACCGAAACACCCGCGATGCGGCGGCAAATCGGGATAGAAGTGCCGGAACGTGTCGACCGAGCACGGCGTCAGCAGGAAATCGTGACAGCCGACGCTGTCCTCGACGATCGTCAGCATCGCGCGCGAGCGGTTGGAATAGAGCGTGTGGCCGGTCGTCAGCCGGATGGTTTCGGCATAATCGAGCGTGCGGCCCGACGAAATCGCCTCATCCACGTCGTCCGCATTATAGGCGAGCAGATCGGCCACTTGCTCGCCTCGCGGATCGATCACGGTCAGGGTGGCGCCGCGCGCCAGGCGAAAGGCGGTCCCGCTTCGTTCGGGAATGACCGAGACGGCGCCGGTCACTCGGCGTCCCCGCGATATTCGAACGGCGGTTCCCAATCCTGCTCGACGGCGCGGCCCGAATATTGCCGCGCTTCGCTGACCTCTCCGTGCCGCGCGAGCATCGGATTGCGCGACCCGGCAAGGCGATCGTCACGCACCAGGATCTTCTCGCGCAACCCCTCATATTTCCCCGCGCTGCGCAGCCGCTCGAACTGGTCATGGAGATTGAACACCAGCGTCGGCCGCTCGAACCTCCGTGCTGGCCGGCTGGCATCGGGATGCAAGCCGACGATGAAGAACGCCTCGCCGCCGAAGCTCAGCGAGAAATGCGGATTGGCCGGATCCGGGCTGACGCGCGGGTCGTAATCCTGGCCCCGCCACACATCCTTGTCGTGCAGCGACTGGACACGATCCCACAAGGCGCGCTCGAACGCCTCCTCGTCGAGGTCGGTCGGCCCATCGAACACAACGGCGAAGCTCTGGAACAAGGCGGGGTCGTCGCGATATGCCTGAGCGAAGCGCAACAGCGCATCATGGATGCGCAAATCGTCCCAGGCGCTGTCGATGCGATCGCAGGCGAGGACCGTCAACCTGCCATGCGCGAGCGCGGACTTGGCGCCGACACAGGGAAAGGACGGCGCCTCGACATGGGCGAACAATTTGCGTTCCAATTTTTCCTGGGCGTCGTGGGTCCAATGAAACATGTATCGAGCAGCTCTCTTCGTTGTTGACCATCATGATCGACCGCGCGCCGGTCGGCCTCGCACCCTTTTCCAATGTCGGGAAGTGACGGCCTGAGGCAGCAAAGGAGCCAGCGGCCCGGGCGACCGGATTCCCAAGTTCGGTGGTCGCCGCGGCATCGGTTCTCCTGCTGACTGTCTTGCAACCGGCGTGGATCACACGATGGGAAAACGCGGCTTGCGGCGGCAAGTTGCGGTAAATGGGGCGTTCCTAACTTCGGTCAGGACGATTCAGGCGATTTTTACGCTTTGGCGATGCCCGGTGAAACGAACGGCCGCCGGTCCGCGTTCGCCGGGTATGACAAGTTCGAAAACGTCCACGCCCAAAGCCTTGCTCGTCGTGGCGCTGCAGGATCTCCACGATGGCGAACGCGCCTGGATCACCCGGCTCGACGGAATCGGCCACCACATAGAAGATAAGCGGTTCGCCGCGCGAATGGCCGCCTATCGGAATGCCTGCGCGGAACATGCCGAGCGGTTGAAAAACGCCGCCGACGACTTGGACGCGGATGTCGCCGGCGCGGAGAATATCTGGCTGAACGCGATCCTCGACGACGCCCGGCGCGACACCGAGATGAGCGCGCCGGGCCGGCTGCTCGACATCGCCTTGATCGGCGCGGTGCGGAAAGGACTTCAGGCCAAACGCGTAAGCTATGAGACCGCGATCGCCCTGGCGCGATCGCTCGATCTCGCCGCCGCCGGCGATCTGGTCGCCAGCCGGGACGAAAAGGCGGCGGCGGACAAGGACCTGAGCGGCTTGCTCGAGGAGATTGCGACCGCGCCCGGCGCGTGATCCGCGACGGTTGGTCGCGATGAACGTCGTCGCGGCCCGATCGTTGTCGACGCGAGCAACCCGATAGGTGGAGACCAGCCATGACCGACAAGGCGATCAAGCCCACGCGCGAGACGCGCGCACCCAATCTGTCGACCGAGCATCAGAAGGACGGCGATGCGCGCCGCCCGTCCGACACGCTCGACCGCGATCAAGGCCCGGGCGAAGATGATGGCGGCCGCAAGACGTCGTTCACCGATAACGACTGAGTCCCGTCACGGCGTCTGCGCGTCCCGATCGTCTTTCGGATAGTCGTCCGGTGTGACCTCGCCGACATTGGGCCGGTCCTCTACCGGTTCCGGTTCGTTCGCGCGCGACGGGTCCTTGTACGATTGCTCGGCGAGATCGGCCGTCGTGGTTTCGCCGGGATTCTGCTTCCTGATGTCATCGCTGGGATCGGCGCCTTCGTCGGCGTTGGGACGATCGGTCATGGGGCTCTCCTTCAATGGCCCTCCGACAAGCGTTGTGCGGCGCAGACCGTTCCCGGCCCGGGAGCTAGGCTCACCTAGGTTAGCGAGAAAGTCTTTCCCGTCGCGGAAACGGTTGGGCGGTCAGGCGGTTTTCCCGGGCAACCGCTCGGGAGATCATGATGGACGACAAGAACGACGGACCGCATCTCTACGGCACGCCCGATCCGAACAATCCGGAACCGGTGTCGAAGGGCGGCATGAAGGGCGAACGCAGCGGCGACCAGGAAGCCGATGCGCCGACAATGTCGCGCGAGTTGGAGGTGGAGGGCCGCGACGTCACGATCGAGCAGACGTCAGGCAGCGTCTATGCCGAAGAGACAGGCAAGGCAGGGAAGGACGACCACGACGAGGAGGATCGCTGAGCGATGCTCGACCGTACCGCACCGGCCGCCAGCCCCTACGCGCTGGCCTTGCGCGACCTGCTCGCCGATGCCCCGGAGCCGATCTCGGCGTTCGACATGGGCGACCTGCGCGTCGAACGCATTTGCGGCCAGGATTCGTTATGGGCGATCGTTCGCCGCGAGGGCAAAGGTGGGCTCGCGATCCGTTGCGCCTATCTCGCCGGGCCGTTCGAATGCCATGTCGCGCGCCATGGAGCAGGCGAGCGCCTGCGCGTTCGGACAACGAGCGCGATGGGCGAGCACGTCGTCGCCCTGACCATGGCGGATAACGAACCCCGTCTGTTGCGCATTTCGGTATGGTTGACGCCCTCGCGATCGCTGTTGATCCCGTTCCTGCCGCGCGACCTCTACCCGCTCGACGATCGCGACGATCCGACCGGGGCCGCCGGTCATGTCGAGGCGGCCCAGCGTGGGCTGAACAGCGGCGCCTTGCTGTTCCGGTTCGCCAAGCCGGCGTTCGGGACCGTGCTCTATTTCCAGAACCTGACCGCGCTCAACGATTACTACCTCGCCACCAAGACCAAGCCGGACGGCGCCGTCGGCGGCGAGTGGCCGGAGCTGGGCTACCTCCCCCCTACCCCGCCGCAAAGCGCCACGCCGCCGGTCGAGCCGCTCGAAGCGGGTCGCCAAGTCGCGCTATCCGACGCGTTGATCGTGATGCGCGACCTCGGCGAAGGCAGCGAGGAGCAGGGCGCGCGCGATTTCGTCCAGATGCTGGGCGTGGTGTACGGCGCGATCGAGCGCCCCGAACCCGAGTTCCGCGATTGGGTCGAGCGCAGCGAGCGGACGCTCCACGACCTCGCGACCGCGCCCGAGGCAACGGTAAGGGAATATGGCCGCCGCTACGCCCACCCCTATACCGCGAGCGAATATCCCGATTCCATGGTGCAGATGTCGCTGTTGACCGCGATGCACGATTGGGGTCGCTGGCGCGGCGAACCGCACCCGCTAGAAGCCGAATTTCGCGGCGGCATTTCGAAATTCTACGATCCCAAACTCGGGACCTTGCGCCGCTATCTGCCCAATGTCGGGCGCGACAAGAACAAATATGCCGTCGACAGCTGGTATCTCTATCACCCCCTGCTCAACCTCGCGAAGCTGGCGTGCGACGGCGACCGCCGCGCACGAACGCTCTTCCTGAAAGCGATCGAGTTCGGCATCCGCGCAGCGCATCATTTCGACTATCGCTGGCCGATCCAATACGATGTCCGCGACTTCTCGATCATCACCGCGACCGCCAATGACGATCGCGGCCAGACCGATGTCGGCGGCCTCTATGCCTATGTCATGCTGGAGGCGCACACGCTGACCAACGACGCGCGGTTCCTGCGGGAGGCGCGCGCGGCGATCGACGCCGCCAAGGGCATGCGCTTCAACCTCAATTCCCATGCCAATCTGCCCGCCTGGGGCGCGGCGGCCTGCATGCGGTTGTGGCGAGTCACGACCCAGGACGCCTATCGCGAGCAAAGCTACGTCTATCTCGCGAGCTTTTTTCACAATTGCGAAATCTGGGAATCGCGGATCGCGGCGGCGCGGCATTACAAGAATTTCCTCGGCGCGACCTGTCTGATGGATGCGCCGTACATGGCGATCTACGAATGTTTCGACAGCTTCGCCGCGTTCGAACGCTATCTCGCCGACAGCGGGCCCGAACTCGATCCCGCGATCCGCATGTTGGTCTCCGAATATTGCAAATATGCGCTCGACCGGGCGTGGTATTATTATCCCGACGCTTTGCCCAAGGACGTGCTGGCCGAGAAACAGCGCAACGGCCACATCGCCCGCAACCTCTCCTTCCCGCTCGAGGATCTCTATGCCGACGGGCAGCCGGCCGGGCAGGTCGGGCAGGAGATTTACGGCGCGGGCGCCGCGATGGTGTTCGCGACACGCAGCTTCCACGACATCGAAGACGTACCGTTCCGGTTGTTCTGCAACCAGTTCGTCCGCGCGACCGAGCGGCCGGGCCCGAATTCGATCCGCATCCATCTCGATGGCGGCGAAACCTGCCGCGCCTTGCTGAGCGTGATCCGCCTGAAGCGGCGACAGCTCGTCGAGCCAATTGCGACGACGATCGACGGCGACGTGCTGCGCGCCAGGCACAAAACGGACGATCGGATCGATTTCGATGTCCCCGCCTATGGCCGGATCGTGCTGTCGTGGGACGAAGCGGCGGACTGACCGGCGTCAGGTCAACCGCCACTTTTCGAGCGCACGGTCGTAAGCCGCTTCCGCCCGATCGCGGACGCGTTCGAGCTTGGCGATCTCGCCAGCCTGTTCCTTTTCGAGCGCGCGCCGTTCCTTCTCCAGTTTTTCCTCGCGCTGGCGCAATTCCTCGGACGCGGCGCGCTGGCGCTCGCGCAGATCGTCGATCGCCTTTTCCGCGGCATTGAGCCTGGCGCGGCTCGGGCGCGGCGGCGGCTTGCGCTTGCGAGCGGCCTTGGCGGGCTTGTCGGCACTCGCGGCCTTCTTGCCCCCCTTCGGCACGGCGGCAGCGAGATGCTCGGCCGCCGATCCCCGCGCCACGCGGATCACCTTGCCCGGGTCGGCCAGCGGTGCCTTGGTCAGTTTCGGATCTGTCACCAGTTCGGCATCGCCACGCGCGAACAGATTGCGATCCGCACCCCAGGCCTCGAGCGCAGCCTTCTGGCTCGGCGCCGCGACATAAGCGTCGTGAAAGCCGATCGGCGTGCGATAAACCTTGAGCGCGCGCGGCATCAGGCGAGCTCGATCCAGACCGGCGCATGATCGCTGGTCTTTTCCCAGCCTCGCACCCGGCGCTCGACCCGCGCATCGACCAGGCGATCCGCCACATCGGGACTCAACAGCAAATGGTCGATGCGCAGCCCGGCATCACGCTCGAACGCGCCACGAAAATACTTCCAGAACGTGTAGATATGTTCGCCGGGATGGCGCGTTCGCAGCGCATCGGTCCAGCCTTGCGCGACCAGTTCGGCATAAGCCTGCCTGACCTCGGGCGCGAATAGCGCATCGTCGAGCCAGCGCTCGGGTTTGTAGACGTCGAGCTCGGTCGGCATGACGTTGAAATCGCCGGCGATGACCACCGGTATCCCGGCATCGAGCAGTGACCGCGCATGGCGCGCGAGCCGGTCGAACCAGCGCAACTTATAGTCGAATTTGGGCCCCGGCCGCGGATTGCCGTTGGGCAGGTACAGGCACGCGACGATGATCCCGTCGATCGCCGCCTCGAGATAGCGGCTCTGCTCGTCCGTCCCCTCGCCCGGCAGGCCGCGGCGCGTTTCGTGAATGTCGCCGCCCCGGCTCAGGATCGCGACGCCGTTCCAGCTCTTCTGCCCGTGCCAGATCGCTTGATAGCCGAGCTCCTCGATCGCCGCGTAGGGGAAGCGCTCGTCGGGCGCCTTCAATTCCTGAAGGCACACCACGTCGGGCAAATCCTCCGACAACCAGCGCAGCAGCACCGGCAGGCGGCCGTTGACACCATTCACGTTATAGGTCGCGATCTTCATCTGCGTCCAAAGCGGTGCCCGGCGCTCGGGTTCCGCTTGTCGTCGAAATGCGGTGAACGACCGGAACGAACGCACCGAATCACCGGTTCTCTTCGGGAAGGAAGAGACCATGGCCGAAGACCCGATGATCTATTGGAAACGCCGCGCCGAAGCCGAGCGCGATCTGGCGGAAAAAGCGCCCGACGCCGCGACACGCAAAGCGCATGAGGAAATGGCGCTATTGTACGAAGAACGCGCGTTGAACGAGGCGCCGATCGACTGACGATCCTGATCCAGGTTACGCAAATAATTGATTTCGCATCGTAAACGATCGGAACATTCAAAATCCCGGAACGCTTCGCCAGCATCATTCGGGAGAGCAAGATGTCCGACACCAAAACGGACGACGCGCCGCTGGCCACGGCCAAGGACCAAGGCCCCGCCGTCGACGAGGCGACCGACGCGCTGATCGAGAACAAGGGCGATACGCTGATCGGCCGCACGGTCACGATCAATCGCCCGGTCGGGGAATTGTTCGCCTATTTTCGCGACTTCGCGAACCTTGCGACGTTCATGGAAAACGTCGAGCGCATCGATGTGCTCGACGATCGGCGTTCGCATTGGGTGGTCAAGGCGCCGGGCGGCAAGACCGTCGAATGGACCTCCGCCGTGACCGAGGAAGAGCCCGACAGCTTCATCGCCTGGGCATCCGAGGAAGGTGCCGACGTCGCCAATTCGGGCCGGGTCGACTTCCGTACCACAGGCGAGCGCGGCACGGTGGTAACCGCGACGATCCTCTACGACCCGCCCGCCGGCACGGTCGGCAAATTGGTCGCCAAGCTGTTCCAGCGCGAACCGGCGATCCAGGCGCGCCGCGACCTGCGCCGCTTCAAGCAATTGATGGAAACCGGCGAGATCGCCACCGGCGCGCGCAACCGCCGCCTCCAGGAAGAAGGGAAGAACTGATGCGCGCCCTGACATGGCACGGCAAGCACGACGTCCGCGTCGACACGGTCGACGATCCCGAGATCCTCAATCCGCGCGACGCGATCATCAAGGTCACCGCGACCGCGATCTGCGGATCCGACCTGCATCTCTATGACGGCTTCATCCCGACGATGATGGCGGGCGACATCCTCGGCCACGAATTCATGGGCGAAGTGGTCGAGACCGGGCCCAAATCGACCTTGAAGAAAGGCGATCGCGTGGTGGTGCCGTTCACCATCGCCTGCGGCGCCTGCTACCATTGCTCCAAGCATCAATATTCGGCCTGCGACAATGGCTTGCCGGCCGACAATCAGGATATCGCGCAGGAACTCTATGGCCAGCCGATGAGCGGCCTGTTCGGCTATAGCCACATGACCGGCGGCTATTCGGGCGGCCAGGCCGAATATGTCCGCATTCCCTTCAGCGACGTCGGGCCGATCGTCATTCCCGACGGGGTCGAGGACGAGAAAGTGCTGTTCCTGTCCGACATTCTGCCGACCGGCTGGATGGCGGCCGAGAATGCCGAGATCGAGCCCGGCGATACCGTCGCGGTATGGGGCTGCGGCCCGGTCGGCCTGTTCGCGGTGCAATCGGCTTTCCTGATGGGGGCCGAACGCGTCATCGCGATCGATCACTTCCCGCACCGGCTGGAGCTCGCCAGGAAGTTCGGCGCCGAGACGATCAATTTCGAGGAATCGAAAACCTACGAAGCATTGATGGAGATGACCGGCGGAATCGGCCCCGACGCGTGCATCGACGCGGTCGGGCTCGAGGCGCACGGCTTCTTCGTCGACAATGTGGTCGACCAGATCAAGGTCTCGACCTTCCTCGGCACCGACCGGCCGCACTCGATCCGCCAGGCGATCCTCGCGTGCCGCAAGGGCGGGCGCGTGTCGATGCCGGCGGTCTATGGCGGCTTCGTCGACAAATTCCCGCTCGGCGCGTTCATGGAAAAAGGCCTGACGCTCAAGACCGGCCAGACGCATGTCCAGCATTACATGCCCGGCCTGCTGCAGGCGATCCTCGACGGCAAGATCGACACCACCTTCCTGATCTCGCACCGCATGGCGCTCGAAGACGCGCCCAAGGGTTACAAGATGTTCCACGACCAGCAGAACGAAGTGACCAAGATCGTGCTCAAGCCCGATCTGGCCGCCGCTGCCTGAAACACTCGACCGGAGAAACCACATGGCCAAATTCGCGATCGTCACGGGCGCCTCGACGGGGATCGGGCGCGAGCTCGCCAAATTGGCGGCGGAGGATGGGTATGACCTGCTCCTCGTGGCCGACACGCCCTTTGTCGACCCTTCCGCAGGCTTGCCGGGCAATGTCGAAACGCTCGAAACGGACTTGGCGACGCTCGAAGGTGTCGACCGCCTGCTCGACGCGGCGGGCGTGCGCGACGTCGACCTGCTCTGCGCTAACGCAGGGCATGGCCTCGGCGGCGGATTCCTCGATCAGGACGTCGCCGAGTGGCGCCACGTGATCGACACCAACGTCACCGGCACCGTCTATCTATTGCAGAAGGTGCTCAAGCGCATGTCCGCGCGCGGCGAAGGCAAGGTGCTGGTCACCGGATCGATCGCCGGCTGGATGCCGGGCAGCTACCAGGCGGTCTATAACGGGACCAAGGCGTTCATCGACAATTTCACCGCCGCGATCCGCAACGAGCTCAAAGAGCATAAGAACATCATCATCACCACCCTGGAACCCGGGCCGGTCGAGACCGAATTCTTCCATCGCGCGGGGATGGATGACACCAAGGTCGGACAATCCGACAGCAAGTCCGATCCCGCCGAGGTCGCCAAACATGGCTGGGACGCGGTGATGGCCGGCAAGTCGACGATCATCTCCGGCATGATGAACAAGCTTCAGGTCGCTGCGGCCGGCGTGCTGCCGCAGTCCATCCCCGCCGAGATCCACCGCGGCATGGCCGAGCCGGGCTCGGGTACGAAGGAGTGAGCCGACCATGAGCGACATGACCGAAGCGCTGATCGATCCACAAACCAAATACCACACCGAAGGCTTTGCCGAGCAACGGCAGGAGTGGCCGGGCTTGCAGCGCGACATGGAACCGGTGCCGGATTGCGGCGAGAAAACCTATCGCGGCACCGGACGGCTGAAGGGCCGTCATGCGTTGGTGACGGGCGGCGATTCCGGCATCGGCCGCGCCGCCGCGATCGCCTTCGCGCGTGAGGGCGCCAAGGTCGCGATCAACTATCATCCCAACGAACAGCCCGACGCCGAGGATTTGAAGGCGGTCCTTGCCGAGGACGGCACCGGCCTCGTGCTGCTGCCGGGTGACCTGACCGACGAAGCCTTCTGCCTCAAGCTGGTCGACGACGCGCGCGACCAGCTCGGCGGGCTCGACCTGCTGGTGATCAATGCCGGCTATCAGCAGGCGCGGAAATCGATCGCCGAGATCACCCACGAGCAGTTCGACCGCACGATGAAGACCAACCTCTACGCGATGTTCTGGATGTCGAAGCGCGCCGCCGAATTCATGCCGGCGGGCTCGGCGATCATCAACACCGCCAGCGTCAACAGCTTCAATCCGGTCGAGGACCTGCTCGACTATGCGACGACCAAGGGGGGGATCGAGATCTTCACCAAGGGCTTGGCCAAGCAACTCGCCTCCAAGGGCATTCGCGTCAACGCCGTCGCGCCCGGGCCGGTCTGGACCCCGCTGCAGATTTCGGGGGGCCAGTTAGAGGGCAAGGTCGAGAAGTTCGGCCAGCACACCCCGCTCGGCCGCGCCGGGCAGCCGGCCGAGCTGGCCGGCCTCTACGTCACGCTCGCCGAGCAGTCGAACAGCTTCACGACCGGCAGCGTGTTCGGCGCCAATGGCGGTACCGGAGTGAGCTGAGGGGCGGATAACGAAAGGAATGGATCATGCCTCGCGGCGACAAATCGTCCTATACCGACAAACAGAAACGCAAGGCCGAGCATATCGAGAAAGGCTATGAGGATCGCGGCGTGAGCGACAAGGAAGCCGAACGCCGCGCCTGGGCCACGGTCAACAAGGAATCGGGCGGCGGCAAGAAGTCCGGCTCCGGCCGCGGCAAGAAAGAAAACCACGAAAGCTCGCGCACGGGCGGCCGCAAGGGCGGCTCGAGCCAGACCCACGCCGAACGCTCGGCTGCGGCCAAGAAGGGCTGGGAAACCAGGCGGCGTCACGGCAACGGCTAGGCTTGGCTTCAGCGTGCAGAACGGTGCGAAGCGACGCTAAAGTCGGCACTCGCCGGTACTTGCTCGATAGAGTGGAAGGCTCGCCGGCGCCGAGAAAGGAACGGCTGACGGAAGCTTCCCCCCGCCAGCCGCTTTGCCCGGACGACGTCAGGCGGTTTCGAGTTCGGCGTTCGAATTGACCTTGGTCTCGGCCATGGTAGTCAGTTTTTCGTCGGTCGCCTTTTCCTCGGCGAGCGTCTCGGCCAGGATCGCGGCGCAGTCCGACCGGCCGAGCTGCTTGGCCCAGGCGATCAGCGTGCCGTAACGCGTGATCTCGTAATGCTCGACCGCCTGGGCGGCCGCGATCAGCGCGGCGTCGAGCACGTTCTTGTCCTCGACATCGCCAGCGATCTCATTGGCTTCCTTGATGATGCCGTCGATCGCCGGGCAATCGGTCTGCTTGGGCTCCCGGCCGTGCATCTCGAACACGCGTTCGAGCCGCCTGATCTGGCCCTCGGTCTCGCGGAGGTGCGTCTCGAAGCCCTGCTTGAGCTGGGGATCGGTCGCTTTCTCGATCATCGTGGGCAGCGCCTCGGTGATCTGCTTCTCGGCATAATAAATGTCCTGCAACGTGTGGACGAACAAATCGTCGAACGTCTGGATGTCCTTGGAAAACAGGCCCATCGGGGTCCTCCTCGAAAATTGGCGAGCGGAAGCCCACCCCGCGACCGTTCAACGAGAAGACAGGCGCCGAAGTTGCCGGAAATATCGCCATTTTGACATAGGTTAGGACGTTTTCGGCGACCCGGTGCGAGTCCTTCGCGGTGCCGCCTGGATTGGTCGCGACCAAGGCGCGGCGACGCCGCCAATCATGACCGGGCGCGCCGAAGTCCCTTCCCAGTAATGACCCCGGGGTTCGGCCGGAAATCTAGTTAACCTACATTAAAATAGGCGCAAATGTCGGAGCGGGGGCTGGATCGAACCGAAGCGAAAATCGTTGAGTGTGCAACTATCAGGGGAGAGATCGCTCATGGTCACCACCATCGAGACGCTGTCGCTTGGCGATGCCCGCCGGTTGCTTGCCGCCGCCGAAGCCAAGGCCGCGCAGATCGAAGTCCCTTCCAATATCGCGGTGGTCGACGCGGGCGGCAATCTGCTCGCCTTCGCGCGCATGGACGGCGCCTGGCTGGGGTCCATCGACATCGCGATCCACAAGGCGTTCACCGCGCGCGCCTTCGACATGCCGACCGAAGTCCTCGCCGGCATGGCCGAGCCGGGGAAGCCGCTGTTCGGCATTCAGAACACCAATCACGACCGCATCGTGATCTTCGCCGGCGGCGTACCGATCAAGATCGGCGACACCGTGATCGGCGCGATCGGATCGAGCGGCGGGACCGTCGATCAGGACAGCCAAGTGGTCGAAGCGGCACTCGCCGCGTTCGAGGAGGAACGGTCGCGCCACGGCCAATTCGCCGAGGCTTGAGGTGGCGGGCGCACTCTACGGGGCGGTCTATTGCGGCGCTCCCGCTTTGCCGGGAACGCTGGCCGAGCGATTCAATCTCGACCCGCTTCTCATCGCCGTGCTGGCTGGGATCGCCTTCACGCATCTCACCGCCAATCGTCGTGCGGGCAGAGCGTCGTCCGCTGCCGCCGCCGGCTGGGCAATCGCCGCCGCGGCGTTGATCTCCCCGCTCTGCGCCTTGTCGGTATCGCTGTTCACCGCGCGGGTCGCCCAGCACATGATCCTGCTCCTGGCGGCCGCTCCCTTGGTCGCCTCGTCGCTTCCCCGATGGCGATCGATCGAGCGGCCGTCCTTTCTGTGGTCGGCGACGATCGCCTTCTTCGCCTTGCTGTGGTTCTGGCACATGCCCGCGCCGTACGCGGCGACGTTCCGCGCGCCGGCGATCTATTGGGCGATGCACGTCTCGCTGTTCGGCAGCGGCGTGCTTTTGTGGGCGGCGTTGCTGCGCCAGCATTCGGCGCAAGCGCTCGCGGCAGGCTTGGTCACCTCGATCCAGATGGGCATGCTCGGCGCAGTCATCTGCCTGGCGTCCTGGCCGATGTACGCCCCGCATTATGCGACGACCCAGGCCTGGGGCCTGACCCCGCTCGCCGACCAGCAAATGGGTGGTGTGGTGATGTGGGTGCCCGGCTGCCTGATCTTCCTGTGGATCGCGGTGCGCACGGTCGCCGCGATGTGGCAGGCGCTCGAGGACGCGCCGGTATGACCGGTCGGACGCTCGACTATCTGACCAGTTCGGGGGAGCGCGCCGCGACGATCGTGCCGCTGACCTGGTTCACGCTGATCGTCTCGATCGTCGTGTGCTGGATCATCGCCGTGTTGTTGTGG
Organism: Sphingomonas sp.; assembly: GCF_051962185.1. Lineage (GTDB taxonomy): Bacteria > Pseudomonadota > Alphaproteobacteria > Sphingomonadales > Sphingomonadaceae > Sphingomonas. The sequence goes on along the minus strand of NZ_JBQCCN010000142.1, from coordinate 5,883 downwards.
GGTGGCCTGCGGCGGACGCGCCGCCATGCCGCCGGCGTCCAATCGCGCGATATCGCGGTCCGGCGCGGCGGCGATGGCCTGAACTGGATCAAATGGGGCCTGGCGATCAGCGCGGTGCCGCTGCTCATCACGCTCGTCTGGACGATGGCCGCGCTCGGCCACATCGCCGGGCCGCCGCGCCGGCCGGGCATGACGATCGACGTGACGCCGCACCAATATTGGTGGGAAGTGACCTATAACGGTCCGACTGCCGCCAATACATTCTCGACCGCGAACGAGATCCACATCCCGACCGGCACGCGCGTGCTCGTCCGGCTGCATGGCGCCGACGTCATCCATTCCTTCTGGGTGCCGCAATTGTCGGGCAAGACCGACGCCATTCCCGGCCAGACCAATTTGAGCTGGATCGCCGCCGACCGGCCCGGGCGCTATTTCGGCCAGTGCACCGAATTCTGCGGGCTCGAACACGCCAAGATGGCGTTCGAAGTGGTCGCCGACACGCCGGGCGACTTCAATGCCTGGCGCCGCGCGCAACTCCAGACCGCGCCGCCGCCCGCCACCGCAGCCGCCCAGCGCGGCCTGCAATTTTTCGAATATCGTTGCGCCCTCTGCCACGCCGTTCGCGGCACCACCGCCGCCTCCCATTACGGCCCCGACCTCACCCATTTGATGAGCCGCCAGCTGATCGCCAGCGGCGCCCTCGCCAACACCCGCGGCAACCTCGCCGGCTGGGTCGACGGCCCCCAGAAAATCAAGCCCGGCGCGCTGATGCCCGACCAGAAACTGACCGGCCAGCAGTTGAACGACGTCGTCGCCTATCTGGAGACGTTGCAATGAGACCCGCCGCGCTCCGCACGCCAGAGATCGGCGACGACACGCCCGAACTTCGCGCACGGCTCCACGCGATCTGGGCGACCGAGCCGGGCTGGAAAGGCTTCTTCACCACGGTCGATCACAAGGAGATCGGCATCCGCTACATCTTCACCGCCTTCGTCCTGCTCGCGCTCGGCGGAATCGAGGCGCTGGTGATCCGGCTGCAGCTCGCCGGCCCCAATCTGCATGTGCTGACGCCCGAGCAATATAACGAATTCTTCTCGATGCACGGGATGACGATGATCTTTCTGTTCGCATCGCCGATCCTGTCAGGCTTCTCCAATTTCCTCTGGCCGTTGCTGCTCGGTTCGCGCGACATGGCATTTCCGCGGCTCAATGCGTTCAGTTACTGGGTATATCTCGCCGCCGCCGTGTTTCTCTATGTCGGTTTCCTGACCGGCAACGGACCCAATGACGGCTGGTTCAATTACGTCCCTTATGCCGAGAAGCAGTTCAATCCGGGGCTGAACCAGGATTTCTACGCGCTCGGCATGGTACTGCTCGGCATCTCGACCAGCGTCGGCGCGGCCAATTTCATCGTCACCGCGTTCAAGATGCGCGCGCCCGGCATGTCGATCAATCGCCTGCCGATCCTGATCTGGGGAACGCTGACCGCCAGCGTCGCCAATCTGATCGTCGTGCCGGCGGTCAGCCTCGCCTTCTTCCTGCTGTGGATGGACCGCCAATTCGGCACGAGCTTCTTCCAGACGGCGGGCGGCGGCCAACCGCTCCTGTGGCAGCACCTGTTCTGGATCTTCGGCCATCCCTGGGTCTACGCGATCGTGCTGCCGGCGATGGGCATGGTGTCGGACGGCCTGCCCGTTTTCTGCCGGCGGCCCCTGGTCGGCTATTCGCTGGTCGCGCTGGCTACCGTGTCGACCATGGTGCTCGGCTTCGGCGTGTGGGTCCATCACATGTTCGCGACCGGCCTGCCGGGACTCAGCCTGTCCTTCTTCTCGGGCGCATCGATCGTCATCACCGTGCCGAGCGCGGTCGCGGTGTTCGCCTGGCTGGCGACGATCTGGACCGGGCGGCCGGTCGTGACCACCGCGTTCCTGTTCTTCGCCTCGATGATCCTGCTGTTCGTGATCGGCGGCGTGTCCGGGTTCATGACCGCGAGCGTGCCGGTCGACTGGCAGCTGACCGATACCTATTTCGTCGTCGCCCACCTCCATTATGTGCTGGTCGGAATCAACGTCTTCCCGGTGGTCGGCGCGACCTATTTCTGGTTCCCAAAGATGTTCGGCCGGATGATGGACGAGCGGCTCGGGCGCTGGAACTTCTGGACGATGTTCCTGGGGTTCAACCTGGGATTCCTGCCGATGCATCTGACCGGATTGCTCGGCATGCCGCGGCGCGTCTGGACCTATCCGGCCGGGCTCGGCTGGTCGGCGCTCAACATGATCACCTCGATCGGCAGTTTCGTGTTCGCGATCGGGGTGCTGCTGTTCATGATCAATGTCGCCAAGAGCCTCAAATCCGGCCCGAAGGCGCTGGCCGATCCATGGGGTGGTCCGACGCTGGAATGGGCTGTGACCTCGCCCCCCGCCCCCTACAATTTCGCGGTGATCCCGACCGTCGCGTCGCGCCATCCGCTTTGGGAGGACGCCCTCGACGAGAGCCGCGGCCGCAGTTCGATCACGCGCGGCATGACGCTCGATCACGGCAAGGAAACCGTGACCACCACGCCGATGGATGCCGAACCTGACCGCATCGTCGAAATGCCCGAGGACAGCTGGGCCCCGCTGTTGCTGTCGATCGCACTCTCCGTGCTGTTCGTCGCGCTACTGCTCAAGCTGTGGGCGGTGATCGTGATCGGCGGCCTGCTCGTCCTCGCCGCCTTGCTGCTGTGGCTGTGGCCGCGCCGCCGCCTGCTCGAACGGGAGCCGGCGCATGGCTGAGCTCGTCCTCGCGCAACCCAAGGAACTGCCGGTCGGCCCGATCGGGCGGCGCGGCATGGGGCAATGGGGAGTCGGCGCGCTGATCGCCAGCGAGGCGGCGCTGTTCGGTTATCTGCTGTTCTCTTATTACTACACCGGCGCCAGCGCGCTGCCCGGCTGGCTGCTCGAGCCGCATCCCAAGATGTGGCCGGCCTTGCCCAATACCATCCTGCTGCTCGCCTCGAGCTTCGTCGCCTGGTTCGGCGAGAAGGGAGTCGAGAAAGGCAATCGCGCCCAGGCACTGATCGGTCTGGGCGGCGCTTTCGTGATGGGCGCGGTGTTCGCTTTGGTCCAGGTCTACGAATGGTCGATCAAGACCTATGGCATCGGCACGTCGAGCTATGCCTCGCTCTATTTCACCACCACCGGCTTGCACATGGCGCATGTCGTCGCCGGGCTGATCATCCTGGTGGCGATGTTCGGCTGGGTGGTGTGGGACTTCTTCTCGCCGCGACGGCATATCGTGGTGTCGGCCGGCGTGCTCTATTGGCATTTCGTCGATGCGGTCTGGCTGTTCGTCTTCACCACCTATTATCTGACGCCCTATCTGGGGTTCGCGCGGTGAAGGGCGAGCACCATCCCGCGCCGCATCGCAACAAATTGTCGTCCTGGACGGCATCGGTGCTGCTCTACACCGGCCCGCTCGCCTGGGTGCTGCAGATCTGCGTCGGCGAGATGATGACCAGCTGGCCCTGCTATCCCGATATGGACCGGCGGACGGCGCCGATCGCCGGCTACGAATGGACCTGGCTGGGCGCGATCGTCGTGCTTGCCTTGTGCGCGCTAGCGGCCTGCGTCGCCGGGCTGCTCGGCTGGCGCAAGTTCCGCGAAGTGCGCGACGAACGCGAAGGCGGGCATGAAGCCCTGCTCGAGATCGGCCACGGCCGTACCCGCTTCATCAGCCTGTGGGCCGCCTATCTCGGCCTGGGCTTCGCGCTCGCGACCCTCGTCACGCTCGTCGCTTTCATTCTGGTGCCGCCATGCCTCGGTTGATTCCCCTGCTCGTCTTGTTCGTGCTCGCGGCCTGCGGCCGATCGGGCGATCCCCATGCCCAGGCCAAGGTGCTGATCTCGTCGCAATGCGCCGCCTGTCACACGGGGCGGGGGGTGGGGGCGGCGCGCGGCCAGGTCGGGCCGTCGCTCGCCGGCGTCGCCAAGCGCCAGGTCATCGCCGGCAAGCTGCCCAACACGCCCGCCAATCTCCACAAATTCCTCGAGCATCCGCAATCGGTCGTGCCCGGCGGCGCGATGCCCGAACTCGGCCTGACGCCGCAGCAGGCCAAGACCATCGCCGATTATCTCTACACGTTGGACAAGCCATGAACCGAGCTCTCGCGATCGCGTTTCTCACCACCATTCTGGCCGGCTGCAGCCGTGCTCCGGCGCAAGACGACCAATATACCGGGCCGCAGCCCAAGCTGCCGGCGCCGGTACCGGCCGACGCCGTGTTCACTCGCGACCAGATCGGCCACGCGCTGGCGGCGCCGACCACCAACATGGGCAAGGCCAAGCCGGCGCCGGGCGGGTCGCCCGCAGACGACGGGCAATGGACGATGCCGTCGAAGAATTACGCTTCGACCCGTTTCTCGGCGATGGGCGAGATCAATCCCGGCAACGTCCGCAACCTGACCACCGCCTTCACTTTCTCGCTGGGGGTCAACAAGGGCCAGGAAGCGGCGCCGATCGTCGCCAATGGCACGATGTACGTCGTCACCGCCTTTCCCAACATCGTCTATGCGCTCGACCTGACCAAGCCCGGCGCGCCGATGAAATGGACCTACAAGCCGAACCCGGCACCGGCCGCGCAAGGCGTGGCGTGTTGCGACGTGGTCAATCGCGGCGGCACCGTCGATGCCGGCAAATATATCTTCAACACGCTCGACGGTCAGACGATCGCGCTCGACACGGCGACCGGCAAGCCGTTGTGGAAGACCCAACTCGGCAACATCAATCTCGGCGAGACGATGACGATGGCGCCCTTGGTCGCCGACGGCCACGTCTATGTCGGGGATTCGGGCGGCGAAATGGGTGTGCGCGGCTGGGTCGCGGCGCTCGACGAGAATTCGGGCAAGATCGCGTGGAAAGCCTATAACACCGGCCCCGATGCCGATGTGAAGATCGGCGCCGGGTTCAAGCCCTTCTATGCGGTCGACCGCGGCACCAACCTGGGCGTCAAGACCTGGCCCGCCGATGCCTGGAAGATCGGCGGCGGATCGATGTGGGGCTGGTTCACCTACGACCCCGACCTGCATCAGGTGCTGCACGGCACCGGCAATCCCGGTCCGTGGAACTCGGAGCAGCGCCCGGGCGACAACAAATGGACCACCGGCATCTTCGCGCGCGACCCGACGACCGGCGAGGCCAAATGGTATTATCAGTTCAGCCCGCACGACACCGACGATTATGACGGGATCAACGAGCAGATCCTGCTCGACATGCCGTTCGCCGGGCAGATCCACCACGTCCTCGTCCGGCCCGAGCGCAACGGCTATGTCTATGTCATCGACCGCGTCACCGGCCAGGTCCTGTCGGCCGATCCGTTCGGGCCGATCAATTCGTCCAAGGGCGTCGACCTCAAGACCGGCGCGCTGATCGTCAATCCCGACAAGGTGCCGAAACTCGGCCAGGTCACGCGCGACATTTGCCCGACCGCGAGCGGCGCCAAGGACTGGAACCCGAGTTCGTTCAATCCGAACACCGGCCTGCTCTACATCCCGCACGAGAATATGTGCATGGACTGGATGAACCTGGAGGTGAACTACATCGCCGGGACGCCCTATGTCGGCGCCGAGGTCCATATGAAGGCCGGCCCGGGCGACGGTCATCGCGGCACGTTGACCGCCTGGGACCCGATCCTGCGCAAGCCCGCCTGGGAGATCGCCGAGCGTTTCCCGATCTGGTCGGGGACCGTCACCACCGGCGGCAATCTTGTCTTCTACGGGACGATGGACGGCTGGTTCAAAGCGGTCGACGCCACCAACGGCAAGATCGTCTGGCAGCAGAAGCTCGACAGCGGAATCATCAGCCAGCCGGTCAGCTATCGCGGCCCCGATGGGCACCAGTACATCGCC
>NZ_JBQCCN010000141.1:0-47726 GCF_051962185.1 Sphingomonas sp. | reverse complement strand
GTGCGCACCCGCGAGTGAGCGGACTGCACGTCGGGCTCAACGACCTGTTTGCGGCGATCGGCGCCGATCGCCGCGACGCCCGGCACGTCCATGCCGCGCTGTGGGCGATCCGGCTGGCGGCGGGCGAGAGCGCGCGGCTGGCCTATGACGGGGCGTGGCCCGATCTCGCTGACGAGGAGGGGTTCCGCGCCGAAGCCGAACTCGCGCGCAGCCTGGGATATCTCGGCAAGAGTTGCATTCACCCGCGTCAGGTGGCGATAGCCAACACGGTGTTCGACCGGGGCAATGACGTGGTGCGCGCCAAGCGCCTGTTGGCGGCGGCGGCGGAAGCCGAAGCGCGAGGCCATGGCGCGTTCGTGTTCGAAGGCGCCATGGCCGACGCCGCCGCGCTTGCCGCGGCGCGCGAAACCCTGCGGCACGCGGGCGAGCCGGGGTGGTCGGCGTGAGGCCGCTGGCGACAAACTCCCTCTTCCGGTGGGAGAGGGAAGGGGCCCACTCGGCGCAGGCGAGTGGGAAGGGTGAGGACAGGTAATGGCTTCTCCTTTCTGCCCTCACCCTTCCGCGCCTTCGGCGCTCCCGCCCTCTCCCAAAGGGAGAGGGAAAATAGGCGGCGGCCTTCTTGAACTGGGCTCCTTGCGGTTGATGCTCTCCTTATTCAGGGTCCTGCTGGCTGGCTGCCTGCTGGCGTGGTTCGCCGCGCCGGCCGCCGCCGAATCGCCGATGTCGACGGTCGCGACGCGGTTGCCGGCGCTGGCGAGTTCCGGACCGATCCTGCTCGGCGCGATCGATGGCCGGCCGGTGGCGATCGATACGGGCAGCGAGCGCGCATTCGTGCTGGGGCAGCGCGGCTGGGAGGCGGTATATGGGGGAAGGGTAGACTTCGGGCGTCTGCTGACCGTCATGAGCGACGGCCGCCGTATGTTGCTCATCGGCCGTGGCGACGACGGACGTGCGCAGTTGGTCGCCGGGCTCCATTTTTCGGGCGGTGACCTCTCTCCCTACATCCTGCCGCCGCTGCCTGTCGCGCTGAAGTCCGTGGTGGCCGCTTTCGAGCCCGACGCCGTGTTGGTGGCCGGAACGGACGCCCGCGGCGCGGCGCATCTCTTCCGCGTCGACTTGAAGGCGGCGGACGCGTGGCAAAAGCTCGACGCCTGGCCCGGCGGCGGCGCACCGGCGGCGCTCGCGGCGCAGAATGGCGGCATCTTCCTGACACTGGCGAACGGCCAGCAATGGCGCTGGCTCAAGCTCAAGGGCTGGAGCTTGGGTACGCCGGCGCCCGGCACGATCGTTCCCGGCTCGGCGCGCGCGATCGGGCAAGCGTATCTGCTGTATCTGGTCGGTACCAGCGGCGGCACGCGCCTCTACAGCTACAGCGCGATCACCGACGCCTGGGCGCCGCTGGGATCGGCGCTGCCGCATCGGCCGCTTGCCGCGGTGAGCAACGGCGACGGGATCCTGTCGGCATGGCGGGAGGCGGGCGGCCTGGGTTTCTCCGCCATAACCCTCGAGGCCAAACGGCAGTCGATCTCGACGATCGATGCCGCGATCATCGGCGTCTACCTGTTCGCGATGCTGGGCATCGGCCTCACTTTCTATCGCCGAGCCAAGCAGGGACCCTCGAGCGAATTCTTCCTCGGCTCGCGCGCCATTCCGTTTTGGGCGGCGGGAATCAGCATGTTCGCCGGCAGCATCAGCTCGATCAGCTACCTGGCGGTACCGGCCAAGGCGTTCGAGACCGACTGGGAATATATCATGTCGAAGATGACGACCGTCGTCGGCCTGATCTTCGTCGCCGTCGTCGTCGTGCCGATCTTCCGCCGGCTCAACCTCGTCTCGGTGTTCAATTATCTCGAGGAACGTTTCCATCCCTCGATCAGGATGCTGTCGAGCTCCTTGTGGATCCTGATGCAGGTGGCGGGGCGGATGGGCATCGTGCTCTATCTGCCGGCAATGGCGATCGGCACGATCACCGACACCAATATCGTTGCCTGCATCGTCGTCGTCGGATTGTTCACGATCGTCTACACCGCGCTCGGCGGGATGCGCGCGGTGGTGTGGACCGACGTGTTCCAGGTGCTGGTGCTGACCTGCGGCGCGTTGTTCGCGATCGGTTTCATCATCTGGCAGATCGGGTTCGGCACGGTGTGGAACACCGCCGCGCAATTCGACAAGACGAAGATGCTGAACTTCAGCTTCGACATCACCCAGCCGACCGTCTGGGGATTCCTGGTGCTCGTCCTGTTCGACGTGGTGCTGACGTTTCCCAAGGATCAGGTGCTGATGCAGCGCGTGCTGGCGACCCCGTCGGAGAAAGCGGCGAGCCGCTCGGTGTGGCTGTTCGCCGCAGTGCTGCTGCCCAGCGCGTTCATGTTCTACATGATCGGGACCGTGCTGTTCGCTTATTACCGGGTGCACCCGGCACAGCTCAATCCGATGCTGCCGATCGATACCGTCTTTCCGTCCTTCATCGGCACAGAATTACCTCATGGCGTGGTCGGCGTGATCATCGCGGGGCTGATCGCCGCGGCGATGGGAACCTTGTCGGGAATCATCAATAGCGTCGCGACGCTGCTGTCGGTCGATTTCTACGACCGCATGGTGCCCGGGCGCAGCCAGCGTCAGATCGTGCGGTTCGCCGAGATCGCCAGCGTCGGCGTTGGCCTGATCGGCATCGCCATCGCCATCATTCTCTCCTCGCTCGACATCCACTCGTTGCTCGACCTCACGATCGAGCTGTTCGGTCTGTTCGGCGGCAGCTGCGCCGGCGCCTATACGCTCGGCTTGTTCACCCGCCGCGCCAATTGGCAGGGGGTGGCGATCGGTATCGTGCTCGCCTCGATCGTGACGCTGGTGGTGTGGATTTTCGGGCTCATCCACCCGTATCTCTACCTTGCGCTCGCAATCGCCTCGTCGATCGTCATCGGCTATGGAGCCAGTCTGTTGTTCCCGCCGCCCGCCCAGTCGCTGGAAGGCCTGACGGTTTTTTCCAGGGGGCGGGGGCATGTCGCGTCCGAGGAGTCCGCGCTATCGACACAAGCTTCCTGAAGACGTTCGTCACCGTCGTCGATCAGGGGTCGATGGCCGCGGCCGCGCGCGTACTCAACATCAGCGCGTCGGCGGTCGCGCAGCAACTGCACGCGCTCGAGCGCGATCTCGGCGGGCCGCTCCTCGCCCGCGTGGGCCGCACCATGCGCGTCACCGAGCAAGGCGCGCGCGTGCTGGCGCCGGCACGCAAGCTGCTGCGCGACGCCACCGACTTGCGCGGCATCGCGCAGGACGGCGAAGTCACCGGCGAATTGTGGCTCGGCGCCTGCACCACGCCGCTGACCGGGCTCCTGCCCGACATCCTGGCCGGGGTCAGCAAGACCTTCCCGCAAGTGACGATCCACATCCAGTCCGGCAATTCCGCGCAACTCTTCATCGATGTCGAGGCCGGCAAGCTCGACGCCGCGCTGGTGCTCGAAGCTCCTTATCCGTTGCCCAAGACCTGCGACTGGCTGCTCTTGCGCGAGGAGCCGCTGATCGTGCTGGCGCCGCGCGCGCTCGCGGACCGCGATCCGCTCGACTTGCTGCGCGAAGAGCCGCTTATCCGCTACGACCGCAATCAATGGGGCGGCCGATCGGCGGAAAACTACCTGACCGAGCTCGGTATCGTGCCGCGCGAGCGGTTCGAACTCAACGCACTCAACGCGATCGCGATGATGGTCGATCGCGGCCTGGGCGTGTCGATCGTTCCCGACTGGACCCCGCCCTGGCCGGAGGGCATCGATATCGTCCGCCTGCAATTGCCCGAGCGGCGCGTCGGCCGGCGGATCGGCATCGTCTGGTCGCGATCCAGCGTCCGCATGCGGTTGGTGACCGTCTTCCTGAACGAAAGCGCGCGACTGTCCGAAGCGGGCTCGATGCGCGCCGGGCGATAGGCCGAAGCCGCGACGGCCCAATGCCGGTCGCGCTGCCGACGGACGCACGGTTCGGCCATCGTGCGTCGCGCGGGACAGCCCGGAACGGCGCGGGGCGTCGCTGTTCAGCGCAAGTCGAGCATTACGATCGATTTGGCGGGCAATTTGACGGTCAGTGTCCCGTTGCCGATGCTGGCACCCGTAAAGGATGCGGGCTTGACCGCGTTGGGAGCGGCAAAGGTGTTGTGCGCATCCATGGCGCTCGCGGTCAGGATACGACCGGATAGGCGTGCAACGGTCAGGCCGTCCAGCTTGACGCGGACGGTCTGGGCGCGGTTCGGATCGACGTTGGTCAGTCCGATGTGCACCACCCCGGCGGCATCGCGAACGGCGCTGGCGCTGACGGCCTTCAGCGAGAAGCCATTCTTGGCGTAGGACGGCGCGTCGACGTCGACCGGAAGCACCGTCGCGTCCTGATAGTCCTTGTACATGTCGAACACCCAGTAAGTGGGCGTTTTCACCATTCGCGCGCCGTCGGTGAGAAGGAGCGCCTGGAGGACATTCACCATCTGGGCGATATTGGCGCCGCGCAGGCGGTCGGTGTGCCGGGCGAAGATGTCGAAGTTCAGGCTGGCGACAAGCGCGTCGCGAAGGCTGTTCTGCTGATACAGGAAGCCGGGATTGGTGCCCGGTTCGACGTCGTACCAGGTCCCCCATTCGTCGACGAGCAGCGCCACGCGTTTACGCGGATCGTATTTGTCCATGACCGCGGCATGGGCGGTGATGATCGCGTCCATCCGAACGGTGGCGGCGAGCGTGCGAGCCCATTGATCTTCGTCGAAGCCGGTGGCGGCGCCCTTGTGATCCCATTTGTACGGTATCGTATAGTAATGCACGCCGATGCCGTCGATCTTGCCCCCGGCGATGCGCATCATGGCGTCGGTCCAATTGGTGTCGCCGCTATTGGCACCGCTGGCGATCTTCATGACGTGCTGACCCTCGGGCATTTTCACGAACGTGCCGTAGCGGCGCGTCAGGTCGGCCGCATATTCCGCGCGCATGTTGCCGCCGCAGCCCCAGAGCTCGTTGCCGAGCCCGATCATCGGCAATCGCCAAGGCTGTTTACGGCCGTTCGCCGCGCGTTCGTCGGCCAATGTCGATCCGACGGGAGACGTCATGTATTGGACCCACTCGGCGAGTTCGAGCGGAGGCGCCGAGCCGACGTTGCCCGAGACATAGGCTTCGGCGCCGACGAGTTCCGTGAAGTCCATGAATTCGTGCGTGCCGAACGCATTGTTTTCGGTGACCCCGCCCCAATGAGTGTTGATCGAGACCTTGCGTTTCGCTCGCGGGCCGATGCCGTCGCGCCAGTGATATTCGTCGGCGAAGCATCCGCCGGGCCAGCGGATCTCCGGCACCCGTATCGCTCTCAGCGCGTCGAGCACGTCCTTGCGATAGCCTTTGACGTTCGGGATCTTGCTCTGCGGCCCGACCCAGATGCCGCCATAGATGCCATGACCGAGGTGTTCCGCGAATTGCCCGAACAAATGACGGTCGAATTTGGGAGCGGGCTGGTCGGCATGGACCACCACCAGATCGGGACCATCCTCCTCGACGGCATAGGAGCTCGAGGGCAGGGCGACGCAGAGAGCCAGAGCAGTGATCATCCAACGCATTTCGATCTCCTTCGAACCGGGCGGGAGCCGCCTGCGGCATTCCGGCCCGCTTGTTGATTCATGTCCGCTCGGCCGGCCCGTCTCCGCGCTTTCGATCGCGGCTTTACGAAAAAAAAAGGGCTGCCGGCGGTTCGACCTAGATCGGGCCCGGCCGCGCGCGGTCCGGCTCCGACGACAATTCGCCGACCTCTCCACCGAAGGCGATCATGTCGGTCATCAGCCGCGACGCGCGGTCGCCGTCGTGATTGACGATCGCATCGAACAGATCGGCGTGTCGGCGTACCGCTTCGCTGCGAAGGCTTTCGTCTTCGAGCGGAAGGAGCAGCGTCGCGCAGACCAGGGCGATTTCGATGACGGCCGAGAAGGACCCCAGGACGAAGTTGCCGGTGCTGGCGGCCACGGCGCGGTGAAATCTGAGGTCGGCTTCGGCGAACAGCGTCCGGTCGCCGACCGCCGCATCCATCAGTCGCACGCTCGTTTCCATTTCGGTCAGATCACTCAACGACGCCCGGGTAGCGCTGAGGCGAGCGGCGAACGGCTCCACCGCGAGCCGGGCTTCGCGAAGCGTCTGGAGCAGATCGGCGTCGAGTCCGACCGAAATGCGCCAAGCCAGCACTTCCGGATCGAGAAAATTCCAGCTTTGCCGATCGCGGACTCTCGTGCCGACCTTGGGCTTCGGCGTCACCAATCCCTTGGCGTCCAGTATCTTGATCGCTTCGCGCCAGACCGTGCGCGATACCCCGAACCGCTCGAGCGATTCCTCTTCGCCGGGAATCCTGTCGCCGGGCTTCAGGACGCCGCCGAATATGTCCATCGCGATCGCCCGGGCGATCCGCGTCGTCGACGGCATGTGGAGCGGCGTCATCCCCCGCGCGGCGTTGATCGCCTCGTCGGAAATGGTCACGCCAGGTTGCCGAAACCGGGAAATACCGGAGCCCCAGGGCCGCGAGGAAGCGTCCGGTCGAACGGCCGGCGGCAGTGGAGCGGATATGCGATGGACCCGGTCGCTCATTTGGTCCGCGCGCCCGCGACAGGGTTGTTGCCCCATAAGCGATCATAGCGCCAACCCGACAGGTCCTCGACCACACGGGCATGATCGGGATCGGTCGGATCGCGCCCGCCCGCGCGGAAATGCTCGATCTCGTCGAGCAGGACCGCGTGGGTGTGCGGATCGAGCCTGAAGCGCGCGGCGACGAACACGCCGAACGCCAGGACCGCCAGCGTACCGGCGCCCAGTACCGCCACGATCGCGGTGATCGCCTGCGGGCTCTGCGTCGCCGCCTTCGATACGAAACCGGAAGCCTGCATCACCTGGCCGACCAGGATCACCGCCAGCGCTTGGCTCAACTTGCGGACGAAGGTCATGACCCCGGCGAACGCGCCTTCGCGGCGGCGGCCGGTCACGATCTCGTCGACATCGGCCATGTAATTGTAGGTCGCCCAGGGAATGTAGTTGAGCGCGCCGCGTCCGAGTCCGACGAACACCACCGGCAGCCAGAACAAGGCCGACGTGGCGGTGTATCCCGTCCAGAACATGCCCAGGAAGATGACGACGCCGATCGCGAAGCTGGCGGCCGCGAGGCGGTAAGCGGCCGACGGCGACAGCCGCAATGCGAAGTTGATCGCCAGGACGACCGCGATCAGCTGGACGACATACGTCACGCCGACCAGATTGGCGACGATCGTTGTCGAGCCGGCCAGGGCGAAGATGACGAAATAGGTGAAGGCGGCGTTGTAGATGTCCTGGCTGATATATCCGCCGAGATACATGCCGAGGTGCAGCCGGAAAGCGCGGATGCGCAAGGTCGAGAACAGGTTGCGGTAGAGGGCGGCGAGCGCGGCGCCCAGCGACGGCCGCGTCGTCGCCTCGATCTCGAGCCCCTGGGGCCGCACCCGTTCCCAGCTGAACGCATAGAGCAAGCCGGCTGCCGCCATGAACAGGACCGAGAAAATGATGCCCATGTAGAGAAAGGTCTGGGACGAATTGGGCCCCAGATACTCGATCAATTGGCCCGGCAGGAAGGCGGCGAGGATCGCCGAACATTGGCCGAGCAGGATGCGCGCGCCGGCGAATTTCGCCTTGATGCGGTAATCGGTCGCCATTTCGCTGGCGAGCGTTTCGAACGGGATGATCTCCATCGCGTAGACCATCTCGAACAGCACGTACGTGACGAGATAATACCAGAATCCCTGCCCGGCGACCCACATGATCGCGAACGAGGGAAGCAGCGGGATGGCGGCCAGGATGAAGAAGCGCCGACGCCCGAATTTTCTGCCCAGCCAGGTGCCGCCGAGATTGTCCGACAGGTGGCCGATCGTCGGGCTGGTAAAGGCGTCGAGGACGCGCGCCACCCCGAAGATGATCGTCGCCTGCGCCGCCGACAAACCGCAGAAGCTGGTGTAGAAAATCAGGATCCAGGTGCTGATGACCGCCATCGAGCCGGCGCCCAGGATGTCGTTCGACCCGTAGACGAGCAAATTGTACCAACGCACCGGGCGCGCCGGTGCGATCGGCGTGGCTGGGGTCTCCGCCGTCGGCTCCCTGGTCATCTCCATCGTCCCGCGCAAATCGCTGCAGCGATGGCCGGGCAATGCGCCGCTTCGGCGCCGCATCGGGAAGCGACTGCCCGCGCCATCAGATGTAGGTCCGCAAGAACTCGCCCAGCGCGATCACCGCCAGGCTTTGCCCATAGGGCATCGAGGTGAGAGGGATATCCTTGTAGAATTGCAGGGTGTCGCCCATCGCGGTGCCGAACGAGACCTGTTTCAACTCGCCCGCCTCGTCGATATTGGCCAGCACGCCTTTCACCGCCCTGATCCCGACCGCCTCGTATCGCGACGGCAGATAGCCTTTTCGCACGCCCTTGAGGATGCCGTAGGCGAAGCCTGCGGTGGCGGACGCCTCGAGATAGCTGGTCGGATCGACGATCAGCGTATGCCATAGCCCGGTGTTCGCATCTTGTGTCTCCGCGAGCCTCTCGACTTGCGCCACCAACGTATCGGTCAGGAAGGTGCGCAGGGCGTCGCCGGGCGGCAGGTCGAGAATCTCGATGATCTCGGGGATCGCGATCGTCACCCAGCAATTGCCGCGCGCCCATAGCGCCTCGGCGAAATTGTGCCGGCCATTAAAATTCCAGCCGTGGAACCAGAGGCCGGTCTTCTTGTCGAACAGATATTTGATATGGACGAGGAACTGGCGTTTCGCTTCCTCGACATAATGCGGACGACCCAGCAGCAGACCGATTTTGGCCAGCGGCAGGACCGACATCATCAACGTGTCGTCCCACAACTCGCCCGGATTTTCGTCATTGTAGACGAGGTGTTGGAACGCCCCCTCCTCGGTCTTGGGCAAGCCGTCGGGCGCCATCAGCCATTCCGCCCAATTGTCCAGATAGGGGATATAGCGCGGGTCGCGCTCGTATTCGTACAGATAGGCCAAGGTGATGAAGGGGGCCATCGTATTGATGTTCTTGGTGGGCGTGCCTTCGGCGAAGCGGTCGTCGAACCATTGTTTGATGATGGCCAACGCCTTCCTGTCGCCGGTCTGCTCGAACAGGCGCCACAAGCCGAACAAGCCGACGCCGTGCGTCCATTCCCAGCCAGCCCAGCCCTTGGTGTCGATGACGCGCCCGTCCTCGAGGCGAAGCAGGAACTCGCCCGTCTCGTCCTTGATGTTGAGCAAATTGTCGATCAGCTTATCAATCGCGGTAGTGACGTCGCCATGCGGAACGTCATGGGTAACGGCGGCCAATCGATTTCTCCTGTCGGTAAGATGCATCGGCGGCGAACCTTGGTCGCGCGCCGGCGTGGGGTGGAATTCGGGGGATGGAGGGCGCGTGGCGATCGTGTCGGTCATCGTGCGGCGACCTTTCCGAGCTCGGCGGGACGGGAGGGAGCGGCGACCGGTCGCACCGGCACGCCGCCCAGGACGTTGCGCAGCGTCACCAGCTTGACGGCCTCCAGTGCATCGCCCGGTGCGCCGTCGGAGGTCACCGCCAGCGCGACGACGTTGGGGCCGCGATGATTCAGGATACCCTCGGGGATCGGGAATACGCGCTGCGGCCCGACATGGGCGATGAACTGTCCCATGTTCCAGCCGTTGACGAAGATCAGTAGCCGATAGCGTGCCGATGACCGCGGAACGCCGGTGTCGCCGAACGCCAGCGCGATCGTCGCGTCCTGGCCCTTGGGTACGGCCAGGTCGAAATGGGTTCGGTACCAGGTGGTACCCGCAGCAGACGTTGCCGCAGGCAGGGTGGCGGGCGCCCATTTGGCGTCGTCAAAGCCGGGAAGATACCAGCCCATCCGCTCGCCATATTGGCCGCCGTTATTGGCGGGCCCGCGCGCCGGATCGGGCAGATCCTCGCCGCCGGCTTTGCCTTGAATCTTCCAGGTGATAGGCACCGTGAAGCTGTGCCCGGTCGGCGACTCGATCGACACCGAGACGAGGCCGCGCGCCTCCTTGTGGAAGTCGTCCGCGCCGAGATCCCAGTTGTGGCCGTCGTTGCGGACCATGACGGCGAGCACGTGCTCGCCGGGCGCGCGGGCTGCCGCCGGCAGTGCGAAACGGGCAAGGCCGGTCGTGATCGGTCGCGGCAGCCCGCTCGGCAATTCGTCCTGGCCGACCAGCTTGCCGTCGAGGAACAGCTGCAGCATCCCGGCGCCGCCTGCGCCGTAGAACAGCGCGATCCGCTGCGCATCGGGCGATCCGCTAAAGCGGCCGCGATACCAGACGTCGCCCTCATGGAAACCGTATGGGTCCATGACCAGGGTCGGCTGGCCGTCGGGCTTGGTGGTGATCGTCGCCGAGCCGCGGTTGTCGATCGACTGCCACGCCGCGTCGTCGAATGCCGGATCGATTTCCGGCGACCCTGCCGCGACGCGCCAGTTGGCGAGCGTCGGCAGCGCGACTTCGGCCGGTCCTGCCAGCGGATGCAATGCGACGCGATCGCCGATGCGGCCGGGCTTCAGCGCGACGGCGATGCCGTTCCAACGCACGGTCCTGATCGACGCCGGCGCCCACAATTCGAGCGGTGTCTCCGCCTTGGTGTCGCCGGTCAATGCCAGTCGGTCGCCGCTCGCATCGGCGCGGCGGACGAGCGCGGGGCCACGCACGAGCACTGCGCCGGCCGCGGTGTCGCGCCGCCAGTATCGCACGCCCTCGGCTTCGTCGGCCAGGATCAGGGTCAGGGGCGGCCGTCCGCCCCCCGTCACGCGAACGACGGCACGGCCGTCATGCCGGTAATTCAGCCGCAGGTCGCCCTTCGCCGCGTCGAACAGGCTCGTCGCCTGGCCTTCCAATATCTCGACGGCGGGGGCGGAGGTGTAGCGCAGGACGGTTTCCCCGTCCTCGCCATGGCGGCCATAGAGCAGGATCAGATCCCCGGCGTCGAGCGGCGTCCACGATTGCAGCTCGGAGGTCGAATAGACCAAATGGTGCTTCCCGAGATCGACCCCGGCGACCAGCCATTTGGCATCGAAGCCGTTCAACCGCATCGGTGCTGCCTGGGGGAAAGTATAGCGGCCGTCGGGCAGGTCCGCGGTGATCGTGAACCGGTCGTCGGTCTGGCCGTTCGACGGCCGGTGCGTGACCAGCAGGAAGCGCGCACCGCTTTCCGGGCTCTTGTTGTGATAGACCTGAATGTCGGGAGAGGATGCAGTCGCGGGGCCGGCCGGGATCATGCCGGCGAGATCGGGGACGACGGCGATCAGTCCACCGAGCTGCTTGAGCTCCTCCGCTTTCTCGCGCAGCTCGCGCGCCTCGGAGATGGCCGCGCCGTAGTCGTAGCTGGTGAAGACCACCGGCGCCGGCAACCAGCCCCAGCTCGTCCCGCCATAGCCCATGTAGAAGCTCTGGATGTCGATGCCGTTGGCGAGATTGGTGCCGTAGAAGACGCGCTGGAACCGTTTGCCGCGCTGGATCGCGTTGCATTCGTACCCGCCGTTCGACCCCCAATAATCGAACCAGCCGCCGCCGAACTCGGCCAGGAAACCGGGCGTGTCGGGTGAGGCCGAAGCGCCGCCTTTGGCACCGCCGGGGCCATAGAAACCCCAGTCCGGCGCGGCCGACCCGCGCGTCGGCTTGCCGGTGACGGTGCAGGTCCCGCCGGGATAGCCGTCGAACGCGTAGAGGTCGGTCGGCCCCTTCACCACCTTGTCGACGGACGAACTCTCGGGAACCCAATAGCCGTTGCGTCCCTGGTCGTTGTGGAACAACGGGATGGTGATGCCGTCGGCGCGCACCTTGGCGTAGAGATGGTCCATGTAGCGACGCTGTGCCGGCGCGGTCAGCGGCAATTCGTTCTCGATCTGATAGAGGATGACGGTGCCGCGATGGCCCTTGCCGTCGCCATTGATCTGGTGACGCGCGACGATCGCGTCGATCCGCGTCATCCACTCGTCGACTGCCGCCAGATAGGCGGGGTCGTCGGTGCGCGCGAGGCTCTTCTGATTGACCAGCCAGCCGGGAAAGCCTCCGCGCGCCAGCTCGGCATTCACATAAGGCCCGGGGCGGGCGATGACGTAGAGACCCTCCTCTTCCGCCATCGTCAGCACGCGCTCGACGTCGCGGATGCCGGTGAAGTCGTACACCCCCTGCTTCGGGCTGTGATAGCCCCAGTCGAAATAGAGCGTGACCGTGTTGAACCCGATCGCCTTCATCTTCTGAAGGATGTCGCGCCACAGATCCGGGCTGGGCAGGCGGAATGGATGGAACTCGCTCGACCAGATGACCTTGCGCTGACCGTCGATCATCAGCGACCGCGCATCAAACGAGACGCGGCCGAAAACCTTCGCCGGCGCCGACAGATTCTCGGTCGGCCGCGCGGTCTGCGCCGGGGCGATGGCAGCCGACATCAGGCCGGCCAGCGCGCAGGTGCCGGCCAGCATCCGCGCGATCCTAGTCATGACGGAAAATCAGCGGCAGCGGCCATTCCTTCGGCCGATTGTCGGGTTCGACCTCCATCAGCGGAGCCATATAGTCCCACCATTTCTTCATGACGGGATGGTCGGGCAAGGTGTCGAGACGATTGTCGTCGCGCAATTTCAGCACGGCGAACAACGCCAGCGTGCTTTCGTCGAGGAAGATCGAATAATCGTAGATGCCCACCGCGGTCAGGAGTGCCGACAGTTCGGGCCATATCTCGTCGTGCCGACGCCGATAGTCGTCGATCGCGCCCGGCTTCAGCTGCATCTTGAACGCGCGAACCGGCACTACCCCTCCAGGAAACCCATTATGTGGCATAAGCTCTCAATATTTGGTACATTGGATTGGCTGACCGGTCAATCGCGACCGCGCCACAGCGGCGTGCCGGAAACGGCCGTAGCGGCCGCGTCTTCGACCGAAATCGGGGGCCGCGCATCGGGCGTTGCGGTGGCGAGGACGAGGCCGTCGATCGTCAGTCCGCGCGCGTGCCGCACCCACAAGCCCCAGGCCGGCAGCGTGCCGAACATGCTGGGCTCGGGATAGGCATCCGCCAGTTCCTCCGGGCGCCTCGCGGCGTCGGCGGCATTGCCTCCGCCATCATAGGTCAGGTGAATGTTTCGGAGCGTCACCGCCTCGACCGGATGCCCGATCAAGCCCGCGATCGCCGCTGGATAGCGATGGTCGATGCCGTTCGCTTCGACCTCGCTGATCGCGATGTCGCGGATCGCGCCGACGCCGGTACCCGGCGGCCCGCGGCGGCGGTCTCCGAGCCGCAGGAAGATCGGGGCGGTCGTCACGTCGCGCATCGTCAATCGGCGCGCGACGATATGCTCCATCACGCCGCCGTCGACCGTCTCGAGCGCGAGGCCGCGACAATGGGTGAAACTGCAGTCCTCGATCAGCACGTCGCGAAAGCCGCCGTTGCTCTCGGTTCCAAGCTTGATGCGGCCAGTCACGCGATCGCGGTCGGGCGCCACGATCTGGGTCTTGCGGCGCGTTCCGTCGAGCATCGTGCCCAGATCGTATCCCGACACCGCGCACCGCCGGATCGTCACGCGCTCGGCGGCAATCGCACGGCCGAGCGCGTAGCTCGCCTTGACCACGATCGCATCGTCATTGGGGGTGTTGACGCGGCAATTCTCGACCAGCGCGTCCCGCACGCAGTCGAGGTCGATGCCATCGCGCTCGGTGTCGATCGTCAGGTCCTGGATGGTCAGCTTGTGCGTGCCTGTCGCCAGAATCGCGAAATGCCCGCATTTCAGCATCGAGAAACCGGCGAGGCGGATGTTGCGGCCGTTGCGCAAGGCGATCGCCTTGTTGCCCATTCCGCGCATCGCGGACACGTCGGGCTCGAGCGCGGCGATCTGCGCGCGCGTCATGCCCCTCATCGACAGCGGGCGCTCACCGGTCCGGGCCTTCCATCGCGCGCCCGGTCCGTTGCGCGTCAGGCCCAGGCCGTGGATCAGGCCGGGGCCAGTGATCGCGGCGTCCTCGACGTCCATCCCCCAGATCAGGCTGTTGCGCCAGTGGCTATGCCCGAAATCCTGATAGAGTTGGTCGGCATCTTCGGGCGCGTCGTACCGCCCGGGGTGGCGCGCCGGATCGGCCGCTTCGATCACCGCGCCCTTCGCCAGCTGAAGGGTGACCCGGCTCTTCAATTCGATCGAAAAGCAAAGGTAACGTCCCGCCGGTACCAGCACGATCCCACCAGAGGCTCGCGAGGCGGCGGCGATCGCTGCATTGAAGGCGCCGCTGTCGATCGCACGGCCGTCGCCCTTCGCGCCGAATGCTCTTACGTCGAATAGTCGCGCTGCCCGCGCGGGCAGCGGGAGTAGCGCGCCCACGGCCAGACCGAGGCCGAGATCTCGCCGCGTCAACGTCGTTCCGCCCTGATCGCGGTTGTTTCGCATGTCGCGCTTGTTCCGGTCGGCGAGTTCGTGAGCGGCGGGGTTTGTCCGGGGCCGCAAAAGGCGACCGGCCGCCCGCTGGACAGCCGGTCGAGGAGGAGGAAGCGGTGATCGCTCCTTTTCAGAACTTGGCCTGTACGCCGACGAAGACGCGCTGGCCGGGATAGTAGACCTCCGATGTTCCGATGCCCTTCACATAGGACTTCGAATATTCCTTGTTGATGTTCTGCATCTCGGCAAAGACGTTGAAGTGCCACTTGGGGAACCGGAGAGTGATCTTTCCGTCCAGATATCCTTCGGCCTTGCGATAGATCGGCAGGTTGCCGTTGTTCGAGTCGGCGATCGTCACCAACCAGTCGGACCGGTAATTGTAATTCATCCGGACGTTCAGGAAGCCCTTGTCGTAGAAGACGCTGGCATTCCAGGTCCAGGTCGACAGGCCGGGATATTCCTTCAGCGGCGCGCCCGTCGCCGAATTGGTCAGGTTGGTGCGGATCGCCCTGGCGTAGGTCAGGTTCCCCGACACGCCGAACCCGTCGAATGGCTTGGGCAGGAAGCTGAACACCGTCTGCGCGCTCGCCTCGACGCCGTCGAGCAGCGCGCCAAAACCGTTGATCGGCTGGCGCACGGTGTAGGTGATGCCGTCGTGAAACAGATCGACGCCGCTACGCGTCACGTTGGGAACGACGAAACTGGATTCATACTTTTTGTAATAGCCCAGGCTGACCAGGGTATCCCTGTTTGGATACCAGGCGAGATTGAGCTCCCACTGGTCGGCGCGATACGGTTTGAGATCCGGGTTGCCGGCGGTGCACACGTCGTCGGCCGCGACGATCGTGGCATCGTCGAGGCAATTGATGTTGGGCACGAGGTCGGTCGGTTTCGGACGCGCCAGATTCTTGGCCCAATTGGCGCGCAGCACGAGATTGGGGGTGAATTCCAGCGCCGCGTTGAACGCCGGCAGGATGTCGGCATATTGGTTCTTCAACGTCGCCTGTTGCGCGGCCAGGACGACGGTCTCGGTGCCCCCGGTCGAGTTGAAGCGGGTGATGCGGCTGATGTTGGTGCCGATGCCGCTGTCCCTGGTGAAGGTATAACGCACGCCGGCGTTGCCGGTCAGCCGCATGCCGAAGACATGGGTCGCGAAGTCCGCCTTCAGATAACCGGCGGCGACCATCTCGCTGATCTGGTACGCCGGAATCTGCGGCAAGCCGTCGGCGTTCAGGACCAGGTCCTGATCGAAGCCGGACAGGTCGTAATATTTGCCGAGAACGCCGGAGTCGAAATTGGCGAAGGCGATCCGGCCGGGAATATCGCTCGACGCGCCCTTGAGGCCGGTGAACAGGGGAGCGCCGCCGCTCACCGTGCCCAGCGCGTCGATCAGACCGGCATATTCCGCACGGGTGAGGTAATAGGTGGTCCCCTTGACCCGTTGCGGCACCGTCGCCGCATCGACGACATTGGTCGTGTAGGAGACGTTGGCACTGGTCTGATAGACGAGCGGGGTCACCCCCGGCGCCGAGATCAGGCGCGAGCCGCCGCCCGCGTAGGAGATATAGTCCTGCCAGCGGAACTGGCCGCCATATTCGATCATCTTCAGCGGACCGAAATCGACCTGCCAGTCGACGTCGAGCTTCAGCTGCTTTTCGGTATTGCTCGTGAGGGTCGGGCGATATTGCAGCACGGGCCCGGCCTGGCCGACGTTACCGGTGCGATTGTAGTCGGTGTAGATGCTGGGGTCGGCGGGATCGACGCTGCTCGGATACGCCAGCACCGGAATGCCCAGGTCGTTGCGCGTATCGACCGACGCGCCGGCAATGCCGGTGCTCAACGAGATGAGGTTGGTCTCACCCTTGGTGTCGGCTTTGGCATAGGATCCCATGCCCTTGATCTTGATCCGCCCGAGATCCCAGTCGAAGCCGGTGGTCAGGTATTTCGACTTTTGATTGTACTGGAAGTCACGGCGCTGCACGCCGAGGATGTTGCTCGACCCGCTATAGACCGGGGCCGCCGCGGTGCCGATGTTCACCGAGTTCAACGCGGTCGTATAGCTCGTCACCACATGGTCCGCATCGACCGTGGAAGTGCCTAGCTTGACCTGCGGCGTCGAACTCGTGCCCAGCGATGGGTCGAGCTGGAAGCGCTGATACCGGCCGATGTCGAGCGAATAATTGGTATCCATCAGCCGCTGGTCGCGGTTGTTGATCTGTGCCTCGCCGAACCAGCGGAAATTGTGCGCGACCTCGTATTGGACGGTGAAGTCGCCCGACAGGCGTTTGTCGCGACGCACCAGGTTGCGATAGCGCGGCACCGTCGCCACCCAGTCGAAGAATTGCGACTCGCAAGCCGCACGGCGGGTGGCGAAGCTGGCGGTCGGCGTGCTGCCGACGTTCGCGCAGCTGGCGTAGGTATTGTACGCCGCATAATTGGGGTCGGCGACGGTCTTCTGGTCGGAATGGTCGAAATCGGCCAGCCGCTTGTAATTGGTGTTGCTGGCGTAATCTTGGCGCGTGGTGACGTCGTCATAAGTCACGTTGAGTAGGACGCCGAGCTTGTCGGTGAAGAGATGTGGCGTGCCGACGACGATCGTTCCGCGCGGCCGCCAATCGCGGGTGGTGTCGAGATGCTGGCCCGAGAGCACGATCGAGGCGAGCGGCTTGGTCAGTTCCAGCGGCTTGCGGGTCTCGATCGACACGGTCCCGCCGATCCCGCCTTCGGTCAGATCGACCGTATAACCCTTGTAGACGTCGATCGATTTGACCAGTTCGGTCGCCAGTTCGCGAAAGTCGCCGCCGCGCGTGCCCAGCGCCGAGACCTGGCTCATGCCGTTGACTTCGACGCGGTTGAGGTCGGGTTCGACTCCACGGATCGACACCTGGACGCCCTCGCCGAAATCGCGGCTGAGCTGCACGCCGGTCACGCGGGCGAGCGAATCGCCGACGTTCTTGTCCGGGAAACTCGCGATATCGTCGGCGACGATCGAGTCGACCACCGTGCCGGCGTTGCGCTTGCGAGCGATCGCCGAGCGCAGGGAGGCGCGGGTGCCGACGACGAGGATGTCGCCTTCCTTGGCGCTGTCCGGCGATGTGCCGGCCGGCGCTTGCGTCTGCGGCGCCTTGGTATCGGTCGGGGGAGAGGAACTGGCATCGGCTGGCGGCGGGGCAGCGGGCGTGGTCTGAGCCAATGCGGGCACGGCGGCGCAACCGAGCGCGATTGCCAGAACGGACGTAGTTGTCAGTCGGCGCCCCATACGCCGGCGATCTGCAGTCATCGATCTCTCTCCCTATAACTCGGGTATTGCGTCGTTCCGGCGATCCCTCCTGACCAGCCGACGCTTCCCGTTCCTGATTATCCGGCGCGCAAGGCGGTGCAGGCGCCGGCGGCCCGATGGCCACGCGTCGCGAGAAATATTGCCGGCAAGAATCGTGTTTCCATCATCCCTCTCCGGTGACGCGGCCTTTACCGTCGTCGAACAGCTGCTGTGGCTGATGCTCACAATGTGAACATGTGTGCCACTCTATGTTGCCAAAACGTGGAATGCAATCCTATTAAGTAGGATAATATCACTGCGGTTGATCGGAGAGGGA
Source organism: Sphingomonas sp. (assembly GCF_051962185.1). Taxonomy (GTDB): domain Bacteria; phylum Pseudomonadota; class Alphaproteobacteria; order Sphingomonadales; family Sphingomonadaceae; genus Sphingomonas. The sequence continues at coordinate 29,732 of NZ_JBQCCN010000141.1, read as the reverse complement.
TGCGATGCGGGGTTTCACAACGGTGCAGATGGTAACGGTCGCGCTGGGCGGGGTGCTGATGGCGGCGGGAGCGGTAAATGCCGCGCCGCCGCGCGAGGCGGAGCGACTCGACCGTGGCTTGATCGCGTCGCCGGCCAAGGGCGGCGGCTGGCTGGTCAGTTGGCGGCTGCTGGATACCGACGATCGCACTGTCGGCTTCGACGTCTATCGCGACGGCAACCGCATCAACCGCCGGCCGATCACGCAAGCGACGTCGTTCGTCGATCCTGCCGGGTCCGGCGCTTCGCGTTATACGATCCGTGTCATCGGCGCTCCCGCGGCGAAGACGAGCGCGACGGCGATCATGATGCCCAAGGGCTATCTGTCGATCCCGTTGACCCCACCGCCGGGCGGGACCGAGCCGGATGGCGAGACCTATAACTATACCGCGAACGACGTGTCGGTCGGCGATCTCGACGGCGACGGCCGATACGAGCTGGTCCTCAAATGGGATCCGACCAATAGCCACGACAACAGCCAGGCCGGCTATACCGGCGACGTGTTCGTGGATGCGTACACGCTGGACGGCAAGAGGCTGTGGCGGATCGACCTGGGCAGGAACATTCGCGCCGGCGCGCATTACACGCAGTTCCAGGTGTTCGATTTCGACGGCGACGGCCGTGCCGAAGTGGCGATGAAAACGGCCGACGGAACGATCGACGGCGCCGGCAAGGTCATCGGCGATGCCAAGGCCGACTGGCGCAGCCATGACGGAGAAGTGCCGCAACCCGACCGCACCGGCGCCAAGATACTCGCCGACGGCACGAAAGTAGCTCCCCTCAAGGGACGTATCCTGAAGGGACCCGAATATCTCACCGTGTTCGACGGGCGGACCGGCCGGGCGCTCGACACCGTACCGTACGATCCGCCGCGCTATCCGGGCGGCAATCCGACGTTCGATCAACTGCGCGAAACCTGGGGCGACGGCTATGCCAATCGCGCGGATCGTTTCCTGGCCGGCACCGCTTATCTCGACGGCCGGCATCCCAGCATGATCTTCGGCCGCGGCTATTATGCGCGGACCGCGATCGCGGCCTGGGATTTCCGCGACGGCAAGCTGCGCGAACGCTGGCTGTTCGATTCGGCCGCGCCCGGAAATGGCGATTACGGCAATCGCGGCAATCACCAGTTGAGCATCGCCGATGTCGATGGCGACGGCCGCGACGAGGTGATCTACGGGTCGATGGCGGTCGATGACGACGGCAAGGGATTGTGGACCGACCCGCTCTTCCACGGCGACACGATGCATGTCGGGGACCTCGACCCGCTCCGTCCGGGACTCGAGAAATGGGGCGTGTTCGAGGAAGTGAAGGCGAATGGCGGGCTCGGCTCGGGACTGCTCGATGCGCGTACCGGCGAGATCCTGTGGACCAAGCCCGCCGAGATCGACACCGGGCGCGGCGTCGCCGCCGATATCGATCCGCGTTATGTCGGCGACGAATTCTGGGGGGCGAACAGCCGAGAGTTGTTCGACGTCCATGGCAAGGCGATCGGTCCGGCGCCGCGCCAGACCAATTTCGCCCTCTACTGGGACGGCGATCTCTTGCAGGAACTGCTCGACGGCACGACCATCAGCAAATGGGATTGGAGGACGGCTACCGCCGTCACCTTGCTCCATCCGAATGACGTCGCCTCGAACAACGGGACCAAGGCGACGCCCGCGCTGCAAGCCGATATCCTGGGCGACTGGCGCGAAGAGGTGGTGTGGCGCTCCGCCGACAACCGCGAACTGCGCATCTACACCACACCCTATCCGACGACGCACCGGTTGGTGACGTTGATGCAGGACCCGGTCTATCGGGCCGGCGTGGCGTGGCAGAACACGGCCTACAACCAGCCGCCGCACCTCAGCTATTTTCCCGGTGCCCTGAAGCCGAGCGAGACGGCGGCGCAGTGACGCCGCCCTGGGCGTGAGGAAAGGGGGCGGCGCGCCGTCCCCCCTTTCCGAGATCGGGTCAGCCGGGCCAGCCGTGATCGCGGCTCCAGGCCAGGAACAGATCGAGCCACGGCACCGGCGTGCCGTCCCTGTGGTTGACCGGCGGCCCGTGCCCGCCCTTTTCGAACACCATCAATTCGGCCGCGACCTTGGCTGCCTTCAATGCTTCGAACATCAGGATCGAGTTGCGGAACGGCACCACCGGATCGTCGCCGTTGCACGCGACGAAGCTGGGCGGCATCGACGGCGGCAGGTCGAGTTGCGCCGAATAGCGCCGCTGCCATTGCGGATCGGCGGCATGCACACCGAGCAATTCGCGGCGCGATTGCGCATGCACGCCGTCGTCCAGCATCGTGATGACGGGGAAGAATAGTCCCGCCACCGCAGGCGTCGCCGGCAGGCGATCGGTAGCGTCCTGCGGCTGATAGGTCGATTGTGCCGACCGGCTCGCCAGCCGCGCCGCCAGATGTCCACCGGCCGAAAAACCGGCGACCGCGATGCGGACGGGATCGACCGTCCAGCGTGTACCGGCGCCGGCGCGGATCACGCGCATCGCGCGCTGCGCGTCCTGAAGCGGCGCGTCGGGGCCCGCCGCCCAGCCGTCATGCGGCAGGCGATAGAGCAATTCGAACGCGGTGATTCCACGCGCCGCGAACTGACGCGCGATGCTGCCGCCGGTTCGGCCGACCGCGACGCGGGCATAGCCGCCGCCCGGGCAGATCAGCACGGCCGCCCCGGTCGGCCTGGCCGGCTTGACAACGGTCAGCATCGGCGACGCGACATGCGGCCAGGCAATGTCGTCGGCGCCGCCGTTCGGGGACCTTTTGACCCATTGTTCGGCCACGGCGGACGCGGGCGGGCCGGGCGGGGTCCCCGGCCAGATCGGAAAGCGGTCGACCGTCGCTCCCAGGTCGGCCAGGCCGGTAGCGGCGGACCTCATGCCGGGCAGCAGTGAGGCGGCGATCGTGCCGGCGATCAATGTGCGGCGCGTCGGCATCAATTTCCCTCCGGACGGCGCGTGTCGTGCGCGATGCTCGGTGTCAGCCGGAAGCTCGCCGGGTCGGGCGGGCGGCCCGGGTCGAACGGCGGCAGTCCAGGCTTCAGATGCGCGGCCAGTGCGACCTTCGCGTCCGCCAGGCCCTTCGCCACGCAACGGGCCAGCGCCCAGGCGCCGTAATTGTCATGGTGCGTCGCATCCTTGCCGCCGTCGTTGAAGGCGAGGGGCGCGCGATCGGGGCCCAGCCCCTGGTAGAAGGCCGTGCTCATGGCGTTGAGGTCGATCACCGGCACGCCGAGTTCGGCGCCGACCGCTTTCACGGCGGCGGCATAGTCGCCCAGCGTCGGTCGGATCCTTGTCCCGGTCCAGAAGCGCCGCTCGGGCGAGGTGACCAATACCGGCGTAACCCCGCGACGGCGGAATTCGGCGATCCAGGTGCGCAGATAGTCGCGATAAGTGGTGTCGGCCGCCGCATAGGTCTGCGGCCAGTTCGCCTTCTGGTCGTTGTGGCCGAACTGGATCAGCGCCCAGTCGCCCGGCTTGGCCAGTTCGAGCACTTTAGCCAAGCGCAATTCGGTCATGAACGACTTCATCGTCTCGCCGCTCTCGGCATGGTTGGCGACGGCGATGTCGGGGGAGAAGAAGACGGGGAGCATCTGTCCCCAACTGGCGGCCGGCTCCGCCGGCTGATCGGTGACCGTCGAATCGCCGAGCAGGAATATGGTGGGCAGCGTCACCGGCTCGATCGCGATCGCGGTGACGCCCGGATGCGCGCCGAGTATCTCCAGCGTCAACTTGTCGTCCCAGGTAAACGACTCCTGCTCGCGAGGCTTGAGCAAGACCCGCGACCCGCCCGGCGCGTTGGCCGGCGGCTGCACGAGGCTGGCGTCGCGCACGTTGACGATGAAACTGACCGTCTCGTGCTTTCCCGCCCCGACTTTCAGCGCGTCGACCATCAGGCGGCGCGATTCCGCCTTGATCGTCGTGTCGGTCGCATCCTTCGGCAGTCCGATCGTCACCGTCACCCGATAATTGCCCGGTGCGGCGGCCACCGAGAACAATGAATGGCCACCCGGTTCGTAACCATAGCCGTCGGCATAAGCATGATCCGGCGCGACCGGAGTAGCACCCGTGGTCACCGGTCCGCTGCCCAATGCGAAGCGGCGGACCTGGGCGGAGGCAGGGTGGACCATCGCGGCCACGGCCATCGCGCCGGCAAGGATCAGGCGCATGACGGCCCCCCGGCCGGTGTCGTGCGGGTCAGCGCCGGGACGTGCGGCGTCACGCGCCTCGAGATCGGCAAGCGCAACGACTTCAGCCCGACGGCGACAAGATCGGCGATGTGGCGCGCGCCGATCTCGCTGAAATGCGTATCGTCCGACACGCCGTTGGGATAGCCCGGCGCTCCGGACGCACCGTCATAATGGAGATAATAGGCCTTGGCCGCGTCGGACCCCAGCGCCTGGACCATCGCCTGCGAACTCTTGCCCAGGTCGATCAGCGGCGTGTGCGTTTCCTTCGCCACGCGACGCGCGGCATCGGCATAAGCGGGGAAGCTCGGCTGCTCGATGCCGTCCTTGAAATCGCGCCGCGCGACCGGGGTCAGGATCACCGCCTTGGCCCCGGCTTTTCGCGCCACCTCGATGAAGCGGTGGAGATTGGCGACATATTGTTCAACCGTAGTGTACCGTTCCGGCTTGTCGATGCTGGCGTCGTTATGGCCGAACTGAATCAGCAACGTGTCGCCTTTCCGCAGGTCGGCAGCGATCTTGTCGAGCCGGCCTTCGCGGATGAAGCTGTTGGTGCTGCGGCCGCCGATCGCGCGGTTCTCGACTGTCACGGCGGGGCCGACCGCGCATCGCAACATCGTGCCCCACCCCGATTGCGGATATTTGTCGGGCTTATAGTCCTGCGCCGTCGAGTCGCTGGCGATGAAGATCCGCATCGGCGCGGGCGCGGACGCCTGTACGCTTCCTGCCGCAAGCACGGCCAAAGCCCCGATCAGCACGACAGGTGCCCGCATCCTCTTCTCCCATCTCCATGTTGTCCCGCATTATGCGACAACGTCTTATGAGTCGCAACGGGCTGCGACGATTTGCTACAATTTTCCCAATATGTAGACATTGATTCTACATTTCGGGACATGCTAGGTGATGATCGTGACCGTTCCGATACGGCGAAACGCGCGGCAACAGCGCGGGGCAAAAAGGGAAGAGGCGATGAACCGATGGGCATGATCCGGCTGGCCGATGCGCCACGCGATGAACCCTGCCATCCGCGCTCCGTCGCCCGTTTCGATCTGCGGTCCGCCCCGGGCCGCCCGCATGTCCGCTGCGCGCGGGTCATCCGCTGATCATGGAGAAAGAAATGTATCTGAGCCGTCGCGATGCGCTGAAGGCCGGGCTGATGGCGGGTGTCGCCGCCGCGCTTCCCGTCAGGCTGAACGCCGCTCCCGCCGCTTTCGCGCCTGCGCCCATACGCTGGATCGACGGCCAGGCTCCCGCCACGCACGGTGGCCAGACGTTCGGTGTCGCCTGGCCTCGCGGCGCCATGAAACGCGGCACGCCGCTGACGGTCCTGGATGGGGAGGGCAGGCAATTGCCGTCGCAGGCCTGGACCACGGCGACATGGCCCGACGGATCGGTCAAGTGGACCGCGCACGCCATTCCCGCCGATCTGTCGCCGGGCACGCTGACCGTCACGCGTGGCCGGCCCGTGGTCCCCGCTCAGCCGGCCACGGTCACGGAAAGCGATGCCGCGATCACGATCCATGTCGGCGACCTGGCCTGGGAGGTCGGCAAGAGCGGCGACGCGCTGATCCGGTCGGCGGCGCACGGGGGCAGGCCGGTGCTCGGCGCGATCTCGCTGGTCGGATCGTCGCGCAACGAACCGCTCCATGGCGCGGATATGCCGTTCACCGGCCGGATCGACGCAGCGACCGTCGAACAGCGCGGGCCGGTTCGAGCGGTGGTGCGCATCGACGGCCATCACGTATCGGGTGATCGGGCGTGGATGCCGTTCACCGTTCGCCTCTACGCTTATGCCGGATCGTCGGGCTTGCGCATCGTGCATTCGGTGGTGTTCGACGGCAGCGCGAGCCGTGACTTCCTGTCGTCGCTCGGCGTGCGCGCGGCGGTGCCGATGCGCGGCGAGCTTTACGATCGCCACGTTCGCGTCGCGACGGACGGGCAGATGTTCGTGGAAAGCGTGCGCCCGCTGACCGGGTTGCGCCGCGATCCGGGCAAGGCGTTTCGCGATGCGCAGATCGCCGGGCGCGCGGCGCCGCCGATCGACAAGATGGCGCCCGCGGTGCGTACGACGCTGGAGCGCATACCCGCCTGGGGCGATTTCCGTCTCGAGCAGCCCAATGCCAATGGGTGGGCACTGACCAAGCGCACCGGCCCCGATCATGGCTGGATCGACGCGGCCGAGGGGCGGCGCGCGCCCGGTCTCGCCTATGTCGGCGGACCGTCCGGCGGCGCCGCGATCGGCGTGCGCTATTTCTGGCAGCGGCATCCGACCGCGCTGCATGTCGACGGTGCTACCGGCGACACCGCGCAATTGACCGCCTGGCTCTGGTCGCCCGAGGCGCCGGCGATGGACCTGCGTCCCTATCACGGCACGATGGGGATGGAGGGCTATGACGCCCAGAACGAAGGGTTGTCGGTCACCTATGAGGATTACGAACCCGGCTGGGACGACGCCTCGGGCATCGCGCGCACCAGCGAGCTGATGCTGTGGGCGCTTCCGGCCACGCCGGATAACGACATGCTGGCGACAATGGCCGCGATGCAGGCGCAGCCACCGCAATTGATGACTGCCCCGGCGCACCTTCATGCCGCGGGCATCTTCGCCGATTACGGCCTGCCGGACCGCTCGACGCCCAACCGCACCGCTATCGAGAACCAACTGTCCAACCTGGTCGATTTCTACGCCGGAGAAGTCGATCGACGCTCATGGTACGGTTTCTGGAACCATGGCGACGTCATGCACACCTATGACAGCGACCGGCATCGCTGGCGCTACGACATCGGCGGCTTCGCCTGGGACAATAGCGAGCTCTCGACCGATCTGTGGCTGTGGTATCAGGCACTTCGCACGGGAGATGCCGAGACCTGGCGCTTCGCCGAAGCGATGACGCGCCACACCAGCGAGGTCGACGTCTATCACACCGGCCGGTTCGTCGGGCTCGGCACCCGGCATGGCGTCCAGCATTGGAGCGACAGCTCCAAGCAGCCGCGCGTCAGTAACGCCAGCTATCGCCGGATCTATTACTATCTCACCGCCGACGAGCGCGTCGGCGACCTGATGCGCGCGCTGCTCACGTCCGACCAGACGCTGACCAGGGTCGAGATCGGGCGCAAGGTGCCCGGCGTTCAGAAGCCGCATCTGCCGCCCGGCACGGTCGAGATGACCTTCGGCACCACCTGGTGCCCGCTCGCCGCAGCGTGGCTGACCGAGTGGGAACGGACCGGCGATACGAAATGGCGCGACCGCATCGTCGCGGGGCTGGAGACGATCGGGCGCATGCCGCACGGTTGGCTGACCGGAAGCGCGCCGTTCGAATTGGCGACCGGCCGCTTCATCGACCAGAAACGCGGCATCGACATTTCGCATCTCAATGCCGTGTTCAGCGCGGTCGAGGTCAGTTCGGAGCTGTTACGCCTGCTCGACGTTCCGTCATATCGCACGGCATGGCTCGACTATTGCCGTTGGTACAACGCGCCTCCGGCCGAATATCTCGCCAAATTCGGGCCGCCGTTCGGCGCGCGCAACCTGCGCGAGGGACATTCGCGGCTGACCGCTTATGCCGCGTTCGAAGAGAAGGATGCGGCGCTGGCGACCCGTGCGGCTCGTGAATTCCTGTCGGGCGATGCCGGGCTCGGCACCTGGCCGCGCGACCCGCGGCATATGGTCGACGGCGTGCTCGAATGGCCGGGCGTGTCGACCAACGCCTCGGCGCAATGGGGGCTTGCGGCGATCCAATGCCTCGCCCTGGTGCCCGAAGCGCTGGATCGCGAGACGATCGTCGCGCCCGACGCGCCCGGACGCAGGCGGTTGCGCGATTCCGGCCACGATTAGGAGCCGGCGCATGCAGGCATCTGCCGGCGCCGGCAATATCGATCATTCGATGGGAGCAAGGTCATGAAATGCCCTTCGGTGTGGCGCACCGTCACAACGGCGATTGCTGTAGCCCTCCCGTCGGCCATGATCGTCATGCCCGTTGCTGCGGCGAACAAGAGTGTCGCCACCAACGGGTCCGCCGCGACGGCGAAGCGGGATGCCGACGATCTCGCCGATTTCGATCGCCGGGCGAGAATGTCCCGCGACCTCGGGGCGACCGAAATGGTGGTCACCGATGGATTGCCGATCGCCCGCTGGGAAGAGGACCCGGACGACCCCTATCCGGCCTGGTTCGCGCACCATGCGACGCTGTTCAAGATGTTCCCGCCCGAGGCAGTGCGTCCGTTCATGGACGCGGCCTACGCAGCGCGCGTTCAGCGCGTCGTCGCCGGACGCTGTCGGATCCTCGCGAAATATGATCTGAAGGCGATCTGGAGCGCGAACGAGCCCGGCGTCCTGCCCGAGGCCTTCTTCGTCGCCCATCCCGACTATCGCGGACCCCGGATCGACCAGGTGACGAGGTCGCGAAAGGCCTATTTCGCGCCGAACGTTTCGAATCCCGACGTCCTGGCGATGTATCGCGAGGCGACCACCGCCTTGTTGTCGGCATGCCCGCAGGTCGAGACGTTTCTCTGGGTCACCACCGACGCCGGATCGGGCTTCGACTGGGCGCCGGGATTGTATCCAGGCGCCAACGGCGCGTCGGAAAATCGCGACCGGCCGCTGGCCGACCGGGTGGTGCGCTTCATGACCAACATCCAGCAGGCGGCGGCGGAAGCGGGCCATCGGATCCGCATCAACATCAACCAGATACCGCCGCGCCCCTGGATGATTCCGACCTTCGGCCCGGACGTGCTCGAAAATATCCAGCGCCAATTGCCTGCCGGTCTCGCGGTCAATGGCAGGGAAGGCCCTGACGGGCGTCCGTTCGAGACGGGCGTGACCCGCGTGGATGATGGCGCGTTCTCGCCGGTCGTCGGGCTGGTCGTGCCGAGTTTCGATCCGGTGGCCAAGGCGAGCGACGCGCACAGGGCGTTTCTGCTCGGCGATCGCGAGAGCGAAGATTTCGCGTTCCGGCTGCTCCTGTCGACGCGCGACCAGCCGATGGCGACGGCACTCGGGCGGCTTGCCGCCTTGCGCCGGTTCGCGGTCTCCGAAGTGGGAGAGGCCCGGGCCGACACGCTGGTCGATGCCTGGAGCGCGCTCAACGACGTCCGCAAATATCTCGACGTCCTCGATTTCGGCCCGATGCTGCGCATGGGCCATGTTCTCAACCGCTGGATCGAACGGCCGATGGTTCCCTATCCGGCCGAACTGACCGACGCCGAAAAGGCCGGCTATCGGCGCTTCCTTTTCCAGGCGCGGACCGAAGAGGCGGCGTCCGATCTCGCCGATATCCAGGCGATGCGGATGTACGAGGGGTGGGGCGCCCACCTACTGTTCCAGCGCGCCGTCGAGATTTCCCTGCCGCGCGTCCGGCGTGCCCAGCAGGATTATGAGAGCCTCGCGGCGGCGGCGACCAATCCCGAAGCGGCGAATTATTGGCAGCTGACCGCCAAGCGCGTGCAGGCGCTCTCCTATCTGCTGCAATCGGCGGACGACATGGTCGGATACCAGGCGCAGCTCGACCGCGTCACGGCGATGGCCGCGAAGCCGGAGGGCAATCCGGTGCTCGGCGCGCAGAACGATTGGGCGCGCGCCGACATGATCAATACCGCGCGGCGCGAGATCGATACCGCGGTGGCGCTGGACAAGCTGATGTCGAGCAGCAGCGCACCGCTGCTCGATCTGGCCGACGACCCGGCCGACGAGACGATCATGAAGCTCGGCCCCGATTTCCAGGCGGTGCTCCGGCAGAAGGTGCGGACGATGAACGCGCATTGGCGCGATTATGACCGGCTCTTCACCATGCCGAACCCGTGATCGCCTGACGTCTTCAGCTTGGCGGAAACAGACGCCGGTAGCGGCCCGAATGCGTTCGAGCCGCTGTCGGCGATCAATCGGAGGACGACGCCCGGTAACCGAGCGACGCGCCGATGCTCGCCGCTGCTGCCTTGACCGGACCGGCGAGGTCGTCGAGCACCTTGTCGGTCAGATAGGCGGCCGCGCCAGCGATGCTGATCGCGACGACGATGTTGCCCTTTTCATTCCTCACCGGCGCGGCAACCGACCGTACGAAATCGCCCGCTTCGCTTTCGTGCAGCACCACGCCGCGGGCCCTGTTCTCGCGCATCGCCGCGAGCCATTCGTTCAGTTTCTTCGCGCTCGCCTGCGGTTTTTCCGACTGGTACAATTTGGTCAGCGCGTCTTCGGGCTGGTCGAGCAACAGGGCCTTGCCGATCCCGGTCTCGACGATCAATCGGCGGTCGCCGGGCGCGGTCGCCACGCGCAGGCGCTGCCGCCCGGTCACGCGATCGAGATGCCGGGACCAGTCGCCCTCGCGCTTGCCGAGGAAGACGCAATAGCCCGTATCCGCCGACAATGCTTCGAGATGCGGCCGCGCGATCCGGACATAGTCGGTCTGTTCCTGGGCCATCGACCCGAGCTGGAGCAGCTTCGGCCCGAGCGAATAGCCGTCCGGCGTGATCGCCAGATAGTCGCGCGCCTTGAGGGCTTGCGCTAGCCGGTGAGTGGTCGATCGCGTGAGATCGAGATTTCTCGCCAGATCGGCCGATTTGACCGGCCCGTTGATCACCTGATCGAGAATGTCGAGCGCGCGCATCAGCGACTGTGCGCCCTTGAACGACGCATAGGGATCCTTGACGTCGGTATCGTTCGGCATCGAATTTCTATCTCCGCGCTGGCGCCGGCGCACCGATGAAAGCTGATTGATTTTTCCGTGGGGCCCGCGACCGAGATAGTGCTTTCCCCTCTCTTCTTCACTAGCCGCGCGGAGAAGGAAACGGAAGGGTCGCGCGACGCCTCGGTTGCTTCGCGTCTTCCTCACCAAGGCGCCGTATCTCGCCTTCAGGGCAGGCCGCCAATCGATAGGCAAACCGATCGGCGCGAGTGAGCCCGCCGGCTTGCGACGACGACCCGGACCCGGCCGGCTCACGTCCGCGTTGGCCCGATCCCGAACGCCGTTTCTCGAAATCGGTCCGGCGCGATTCTCACCGGGACGGATTTGGCGGCAGGGACATGACTTGTCTCGGCATGGTGTTCGACCGGCATCAGGACGTTGCACTCGGGATAATAGGCCGCAAGGCAACCGCGCGGGATCTCGTAGCGGGTCACGATCAACCCGTCGCGCCGTCGCGCGACGCCGTCGCCGGCATCGCTTTCGAGCGCCACGATCTGACCGTCCCCCAGGCCCGCCTCCGCCATGTCCCGTTCGTTCATGAATAGCACGTCTCGGGTACCGGTGACGCCGCGGAAGCGGTCGTGATAGCCATAAATGGTCGTGTTGAACTGGTCGTTCGACCGCAGCGTCATCAGCCGGAATTTGCCCGGCGCGTCGTCGAATCCTGTCGCCGAGAGATCGCTCGGCGCAAGGAATTCGGCTTTCCTGCTCGGCGTCAGCCAGATGCGCTCGGCCGCCTTGTTGCCTTTCCAGAACCCGCCGGGGGTGAAGAGGCGCTTGTTGAAGTCCTTGAAGATGACCGGATAGGTTTCCTCGATGGCGTCGCGGATCGTCGCATAATCGGCGACCCAGGCATCCCAGTCGACCTTGGGGTTGGGCGGCAGGATCCGCTTCGCGATGCCCGCGACGATGGCGGGTTCGGAGAGCAGGTGTTCGCTCGCCGGCCTGGCCTTGCCGCGTGAGCCGTGGATGCAACTGGTCGAATCCTCGACCGAGACGGCCTGAGGGCCGGTCGCCTGCACATCCTCCTCGATCCGCCCGAGACAGGGCAGGAGGTAGGTGACCTTGCCCGGAAAGAGGTGGTTGCGGTTGAGCTTGGTCGCGATCTGGACCGAGAGGTCGAGCCTCGGCCAGGCCTCCTCCATCCGCTCCGTCTCTGGAACGGCGCGCAGGAAGTTGCCGCCGAGCGCGACGAATGCCTTGACCGAACCGTCGAGCACGCCGCGACAGCTCTCCACCGTATCGAGCCCCTTTTCGCGCGGCGCGGTGAAGCCGTACTGCTCCTCCAGCTTTTCGACCGGGACGAGTTCGGTCTTTTCGGTGATTCCGACGGTGCGCTGTCCTTGCACGTTCGAATGGCCGCGAACCGGGGTCGGCCCCGCGCCGGGCTTGCCGATATTGCCGCGCAGCAGGAGCAGGTTGATCAGCATCCGGACGTTCTCGACGCCCTTCACATGCTGGGTCAGGCCCATGCCGTAGATCGCCATCACCGCCTTGGCCCCGGCATAGACGCGTGCGGCGTCCTCGAGCGCCGACCGCAGGAGGCCGGATTCATTTTCGATCGCCTCCCACGTGGTTTCACGCACCACCTTGGCGAACGCGCCATAGCCGCTGGTGTGATTGTTGATGAAGTCGAGGTCGAGCACCGGTGGCTCGCCGCGGGCGATCGCGGCGTCGTGCCAGTCGATCAGATATTTCGAGATACCGAGCATCGCCGCTATGTCGCCGCCGGCTTTCACCTGATGATATTGGGTCGAGATCGCCGTCTCCGACAGCGTCGTCATCTCGATCGGGTTCTGCGGATCGGTGAAGCGCTCCAGCCCGCGCTCCTTCAGCGGATTGAAGGTCACGATCTCGACGCCGCGCTTGCGGCAGGTGCGCAGATTGTGGAGCATGCGCGGGGCGTTGGACCCGACGTTCTGGCCGAAGAAGAAGATCGCGTCGCAGGCGTCGAAATCCTCGATCCGCGTCGTGCCGACCGGGACGCCGATCGCCGCCTTCAATCCGACAGAGGTCGATTCGTGACACATGTTCGAGCTGTCGGGCAGGTTCTGGTTGCCGTACATCCGCGCCATCAACGCATACATGTACGAGGCTTCGAGACTGGTCCGGCCGGACGAATAAAAGACGACGGACTTGGGATCGAGCGGGCGCAGCGCCGCGCCGATCCCGGCGAACGCCTCGTTCCACGAGCAGGCGGTATATTTGTCGGTCGCGGGATCGTAGCGCAGCGGATGGGTCAGCCGGCCATGTTGCTCGAGGTCGTAATCGCGCCAGCCGCGCAATTCGGTCAACGTATGGTCTTCGAAAAACGCCGGCGTGGTGCGGCGAGTGGTGAGTTCCCAGGCGGTGGCCTTGGCCCCTTCCTCACAGAATTCGGCGGGGTGATAGTCGGCGGGCTTGGCCCAGGCGCAACTGACGCAGGCGAATCCGTCGGGTTTGTTCTGGCGCGCCAGTTCGCGCAGCGCTTCGGGCGAGACCCGTTCGCGCGGCAGGATTTCGGCGAGCGAGCGGACCGATCCCCAGCCGCCGGCCGGCCCGGCGAAAGGTTCGATCTCGGGTTTGTCCGACCGTTGTTTCGCCATGTCTTTCCCCGATCGAGGGTTCCTGCCGTTGGCGAACGCATGGACGCGTCGATTGGTTCGGCCGCCTCTGCGTCAAAACCGCTCCGGTGGCGGCCGGCTTGCCCACGAAATGAACCTTGACCGTCGTCGCGCGATTCAACGGCATGGACATGAACGCGTCTGTTTCTAAGGACGCGACCGACGTAACGCCGGCCGCAAGCATCTTCGGCACTCGCGCCTGGAGAATTCTTCGCAACGGCCTGCTCGCCGTCGTCGGGACGGTCTTCGTCCTCTGGCTGGTTCTCTTCGTCACGAAGGGGAGGTTCCTCAAGCATCCCTTCGAGAGCATCGCGAGCAGGATGGCGGGTCGCGACGTGAGAGTCGGAGGCGCCTTCCAGCTCTATTTCGCGCCGCTGAAGATCAAGTTTTACGCCGAGGGTTTGAGCGTCGCGAACCCGGCATGGGCGACAAGGCCGTATCTGTTTCAGGCGCGGACCATCGACACGCGCATTGCGCCGTTGAGCCTGCTGTTCGGCAAGACCCGCGTCTATTGGCTCGACCTGGCCGGTGGTGCGGCGGATCTCGAATGGAATGCCGGGCATAGCGCCAATAGCTGGACCTTCGCGGACACCGGGGGCAAGCCGTTCGAACTACCCAGGATCGACCGCGCCACCGTGGCCGGCACGCACGTGCGCTACGCCGACCCGCGAACTCGGCTGCTCGCCGATTTGGCGATCGATACGGTCACCGCGATCGACAAAAAGATCGGCAAGGCGGTCGGGCTGCACGGAACCGGCCGCATTCGCGACACGCCGTTCCGCCTCGTCGCGCAATTGATGTCGCCCGATGCGACGCTCGACCGGGGCGAGAACAAACTGGTCGCGCGTGCCTGGGCAGCGAACAACGTGATCGACGTTGCGGGCACGCTGCCCACAGCGACGGACATCGAGGACGTGCCGCTGCAAACCCGTGCGCGGGGCCGCAACCTGGCCGAGCTGCTCGGCATCATCGGCGTGGCCCTGCCCAACACCCGCGACTATTCGCTGCGCGCGCAACTGGTGAAGCATGGTGCCGACTATCGCTTCACCCGTCTGGCCGGCCGGTTCGGCGATAGCGACCTCGCCGGGCGGCTGACGATCATCAATGGCGAGCGCCTGCGCCTCCAGTCCGAATTGACGACCCGGCAACTCGACATCATCGATGCCGCGCCGTTCATCGGCTACAATCCCGACATCGTCGCGGCGAAAGGGGCGGTTGCCGCCGCCGCCGCGACCGGCGCCGCGCCGCAGCGCCTGCTGCCCGACGCCGCGCTGCCGGTGGCTGCGTTGCAGCGTTTCGATGCCGGGCTGCACTGGACCATCCGGGATATCAAATCGCGCAACGTGCCGATTTCCTATGTCGATCTGACCCTGGCGCTCGATCGGGGACGGTTGGCCCTATCGCCGCTGACCTTTTCCATGGCACGAGGCAATGTCGCTTCCGACCTGATTTTCGATACGCGATCGCGGCCGGCGCTGGACAGCTACGACATTCGCCTTTCGCCGACACCGATGGGTCGGTTGCTGGCCGGCTATGGGGTCGATGAATCGGGCACGACCGGTACCATCAAGGGTCGCCTTCAGTTGACGGGGCGCGGCGATACGATCCACGATTCGCTCGCCAGCGCGATCGGACGCGTCGCGTTCATCATGCCGCACGGCAGTTTCTGGACGCGCAACGCCCAACTGTCCGAGCTCGACATCGGGACGTTCGTCCAAAAGATGTTCGAGCACAAATTGAAGGAGCCGGTGCAGATCAATTGCGGGCTGATCGCCTTCACCGTGCGCGACGGCATCGCCGCCGCCGATCCGATCATCATCGACACGAAGAAGAATGTCATCCTTGGCCGCGGCGGGCTCAGCTTCAAGAACGAGAATCTCGATCTCGCCTTCCGGGCCGACGGCAAGCAGTTCTCCTTGTTTTCGGCGCAATCGCCTGTCGGGCTCGAGGGCTATTTCGCGAAGCCGAGGATCGACGTGATCAGCCCGGAACTGCTCGGCCGCGCGGGGGGTGGCCTGGGGCTCGGCGCGATAGCCAGCCCGCTCGCCGCGATTCTCGCGTTCGTCGATATCGGCGATGCGAAAAGTGCGGCGTGCGGGCCGATCCTGGCCGGCGCTCACGCGCAGGCGATGCGCACGACGAAAGGCAAGCCGCGCGACGATGTCGGCAACGGCACCACCGCCAAATCCGAGAGCGGCAAAGAGTCGACCGCCGATCGCAAAAAACAACGGAAGAAGTTTCTCGGAATATTTTGATGCCGGAAGCAATGCGTTCGACGATACCCGCCGGCCGACGGCGAATGGAGATCGTGACTTTCCAAAACGGGTAGCGGCTGGAGCGGCGGCGTGATAGAGCACGCGGGCGCTTCCCCAGCGTGTCCCAGAGGCGGGGGCACACCCCCCCGCTCCCGCCTCTTCAATCTTCCAATTCACTTGCGCGACGTGATGGTCCGTTCGGCCGGGGCTCGGTCATTCACTTCGATCCCGAGTCGCTCGGCCGCTTCGGACAACGCTCTCCATCTCTCGGGTAGTGGGTGCGACGCGGATCGCGAACACGAGATCGACATCCGCGATGCTAGGCTGCCGCGCGGCGATGACGTCGCATGAAGGCGCCGACGGCGCTGTGCGACACCGCCGGGGAGAAGAGGAAGCCCTGCAATTCGTTGCAGCCGGCGCTTTCGAGGAAGGCCTGCTGCTCGGGAGTTTCGACACCTTCGGCCGATACCGTCAGGCCCATCGCATGCCCCAAACGGACGACGGCGTGGATGATCGCCGCGGCGTCGTCGGCTTCGCCGAGCCGGCTGGTGAAGCTCCGGTCGATCTTGATCTTGTCGACCTCGAATTTGCTCAGATAGCTCAAGCTGGAATAGCCGGTGCCGAAATCGTCCAGGGCGATGCGAAAGCCGGCTTTGCGGAGCTTGCGCAGGGCGTCTTTGACATTCTGGTCATCGTCGAGAAGGACGCCTTCGGTAACTTCGAGTTCGATCTGACTCGGCCGAACGCCCGCCTCGCGGACGATGGCGGCGATTTCACTGGCGAAGTTGCGCATGCGGAACTGGACGGGCGAAAGATTGACCGCCATCGAGACTTTGGGCCAGGCGCGCGCGACGTCGCACGCCTCCCGCATCACCCACAGGCCCAGTTCGCGGATGAGCCCCGTCTCTTCGGCGATGGGCACGAATACTTGCGGCGACAGCGATCCGCGCTCGGGATGGTCCCATCGCAACAGCGCCTCGAAGCCGATGACCTGCGCGCCGGTCGGGTCCATCTGCGGCTGATAATGGACGTAGAGGTCGCGTTTGTCCGCGATCGCCTCGCGCAGATCCCGCTCGATCTCGCGGCGAAACTTCACGCTCGCGTCCATATCCTCGGTGAAGAAGCGATAGGCGTCCCGACCGTCCGCCTTGGCGCGGTACATCGCGATATCGGCCTTGCGCATGAGTTCCGAGCGGTCGCCGCTGCACGACGGATGATAGGCGATGCCGATGCTCGCTCCGATATAGACGTCGGTGCCGAGCACCTCGAACGGCTGGCGCAGCGCCGTGATCATGGCCTTGGCGACCGCTCCGATCGCGGTCTTCGAGTCTCGCTCGCTGAGAAGGATGGCGAATTCGTCGCCTCCCAGGCGCGCGACGACGTCGGACGAAGTCGTCAGGCCCTTCAGGCGCTGGGCGACCTGCTGGATCAGGACGTCGCCGCCCAGGTGGCCAAGCGTGTCGTTGACCTGCTTGAAGCGGTCGAGGTCGATCAAGAGGATCGCCCACATATCCTTGCCTTGGGAGGCCGCCGCGATCTGGTCTCCGACCGAATTGAAAAAAGCGCGATTGGGCAGGCCGGTAAGGGGATCGTGATACGCGAGATGGTGGGCTTGAGCCTCCTTGGCCTTCAACTCGAGATGCGCCGCGGCGAGTTCCTCGATGGACCGGGCGTCGCGCCGCATCAGGTTGCCGAGGACAAGGATCAACGCCCCCAGGGCGCCGAGCAGGCCGGCCAGGGCCAACCCCGCGCTGGGCGCCATCGCGCTCCAGACCGCTCTTCCCGGCCGATCGGCTTGCCAGATGAGATAGCCGACACGTTGGCCGCGGCTGGAGGCGAGAGGCAACGAGAGTTCGGCCGGCCGGAGCCGCGCGGTCGATGCGACGCGGGCGCCGGCCAGGAACTGTTCCTTCGCCAGATTGCGGGCAAAGCCCGTATCGAGATAGCGAATGCTGACGAGCAAGGGTTCGGCGCCAGGCGCAGCCTTTACCCGAGACGTGTCGGGGATCATCCGCATGACGCTCATCGCGGCTGCCCGCCCGCCGATCGAGACCAGATCCGTCGCGTGGATCGCGCGAGGCGAGGTCCGAGCGGTCGAGCCAGGACCGGCGGGGCGGCCGGGAAGCCGCTCGTGCGGATTCGCGGGCCCCTTCGTTCTTCCACGCGCGGCGTCGATCAGGGGCGCCGCGGCGGCGCTGAAGCGATGGAATTGATCTGGCGCCCCGCGCTCGCCGTTCAGCATGGCATAGAGGGGGCGGTCGTCGGCTCCCAGGATGAAGTCGACATCATGGGCATAGACGAAGTTGAGCCACGTCCCGATATTGTCGTCGACCCAGCCCCAGTCGGGCTTCGGCTTGCGAAGCTGGGTTACGGCGGGGTCCCAGATGGCGACGCCGCTTTGACTCTGCGCCAGTTCGTCCAGGGCGGCATTGATCGCTACGCCGGCCTCCTGCTCTTGCTTGGCGATCGATACGCCGTCGGCTTGATGTGCCGCCGACCGCAAGGCGCTGAACGCGAAGGCGGTCAGGCCAAGCGCGAGCAACAGCACCGGCGCGACAACAGCCAGAATAAAACGCTTGCCGAAACGATTCGCGATCTTTGGGTGTCCGAGTTGCAAGAGAGAATACTCCTCTCGAGCGTTATCCGGGATTATGGTCGCCAAAGTCTAAACGGCGGGAAATAAATCGGCTTTCCCAATAGGCTGTCCCAATAGGCTGCCGGGCACGGGCGGTAGACTCCTCTTCCTGGGTTGCGGCGTCGCAAGGGAATTCGTTTCGGTTGCGAGTCCGTTACGATAAGCCTTGCCGTCTCGAAGGTCCGCGTGACATTTCAGCATTGCGCGCCGGTCGTTCGCGGGGCGACCGTGGCGGAAGCGGTGCCGTCGACCGGCACCACTGCCTCGCCGACGACGATCAGGGTCGGCCGGTCGTCGGCGATCGTGCGGACCGCGAGCGGGAGCAGGTCGAGCCTGGTCCGCAGCAGCGTCTCGCTTGGCAGGCTGATCTCGCAGGCAACGAGTACGGGCGTCGCGGGGTCGAGCCCCGCGGCGATCAACCGGCGGCTGATTTCCTCCGCCGCCCCTCGGCCCATATAGAAGGCGGTCGTCGCTTGGCCGTCGGCGAGGCGCTGCCAGTCGAGGTCGAGCACGCGGCCCGCCGCTGCATGCGCGGTGACGAGCTCGACCCGCCGCGCCTGACCGCGCAACGACAACGAGATACCGGCCGATGCCGCGGCGGCGCTTGCCGCGGTGATCCCTGGGCAGAGACGCACCTGGATGCCGTGAGCGGACAAAGCCGCGATTTCCTCGGCGGAGCGGGCGAACAAGGCCGGGTCGCCGCCCTTCAGCCGGACGACGCGTTCGCCGTCCGACGCCGCGTCGACCAGCGTGCGGCCGATCGACTCCTGGTCGCGCGAATGGCGACCGGCGCGCTTGCCGACCGACACCAGCCGGACGTGACCGGGAATGAGGCCGAGCACGCCGTGCCCGACCAGGGCATCGTGGAAGACCACCGAGGCCCTGCCTAGCAAGTGCTCGGCCTTGCGCGTCAGCAAATCGGGGTCGCCGGGGCCGGCTCCGACCAGCCACACGCTGCCCGCGGGGAAATCGTCAACCATGCGCCGCCTCCTGGGGTTGTTCGGCGATCAGCCGCGCGATCGCGGGGCGGCACGATCCGCAATTGGTACCGGCGCGCAGCGCCGCGCCGACCGCGGCGACGTCGGCGAGGCCATCCCGGCGGATCGCGTCGACGATCGTGCGCGTGCCGATATCGAAGCAGACGCAGACGATCGGTCCGCGATCCATGCTCGCACCAGGCGCGCGGCCGGCCAGCAGGGTCGGTGCGACTGCCGGCGCCGACAATTGCGCGATCAGCCAGTCGCGCGGGGGCAGGGTGCCGGTCGTCGTAACGAACAATACTGCCGCCAGCCGGCCGTCCTTCAGGATGGCGATGCGCCGCGATCCCCGCGCCGGATCCGCCGCTTCGATCCGCTCGCCGGCGGGCAACAGGCGCTCGATCGGGGTGAAGGCGCCGTTTCCGGCCAACTCCCACAGCACGCCCTCGGGCACCGCCACGCGCGTCGCCCACAGGCAGTCGGGCATCGCGGTCAACTCGCCGCGTGCGAGGAGGAAGCCGCGCCAGTCGGTCGCGACCGGCGCGATCGCGGCGGGCGTCGCCTTGAAACCGGGCTGGCCCGAATGCGGATCGACCAACGGTCGCGGCAACAGACCGGTGCGCCCGGCGCTCGATGTGCGATCGGTCCAGTGGATCGGCGCGAACAGCTCGCCGGGCCGCTGCGCTTCGGTGACCGCGACGCGATAGAGGCTCTCGCCCTGCGGGGTCGATACGCGCGCCAGCCCGCCATCGGCTACGTCCAGCCGCGCCGCGTCCTCGGGGCGGATCTCTACCAGCGGCTCCTCGCGATGCCGCGCCAGCTTCGGCGCTAGGCCGGTTCGTGTCATCGTATGCCACTGGTCGCGATAGCGGCCGGTGTTGAGCGTCATCGGCCAGCGGCGGAGCGGCTGTTCCTGCGGCCGTTGCGTCACGGTGATCAATCGCGCGCGCCCGTCGGGGGTCGGAAAGGCGCCGTTGGCGAAGGCATCGTCGCCCCAGCGGAACGGCGCCATCGTCTCGTATTCGCCATTGCCCGCCGTCACGCGATCGAGCCGGAAGCGGCGCGCGCCGTCATTCTGATAGGCGCTCAGCCGCACATGCTCGCGCCAGATGTCGGCGGGGCGGTCATAAGCGAAGGCCGAGCGCCAGCCCATGCGGCGGGCGACTTCCTTGACGATCCACCAATCCGGTTTCGCCTCGCCGGGCAAATCGAAAATCGGCCGCTGACGGCTGACGCAGCGCTCCGAATTGGTCACCGTGCCGTCCTTCTCGCCCCAGGCGGCGGCGGGCAGACGGACATGCGCGAAGCGGCCGGTATCGGTATCGGCAATGATGTCCGACACGACGACGAACGGGCAGCCGGCCAGCGCCTTGCGGACGCGATTGGCATCGGGCATCGAGACTGCCGGGTTGGTCGCCATGATCCAGACCGCCTTGATCCGCCCCTCGCTCATGCTGCGGAACAGATCGACCGCCTTCAGCCCAGGCTTGGTCGCCATGTTGGGCGCCGCCCAGAACCGGCCGACGCGGGCGACATTCTCGGGCGCGAAATCCATGTGCGCCGCCAGGGTCGAGGCGAGCCCGCCGACCTCGCGTCCGCCCATCGCATTGGGCTGGCCGGTGATCGAGAAGGGGGCCGCACCCGGCTTGCCGATCCGCCCCGTCGCGAGATGGAGGTTGGTAATCGCATTGACCTGGTCGGTGCCGCTGACCGACTGGTTCACGCCCTGGCTGAACAGGGTCACGGTCCGTTCGTTGGCGGCGAACAGCTCATAGAAACGCCTGAGGTCGGCGGCCTGGGCGTCGCACGCCTGCGCCACCGACCACAGGTCGTTCCCCTCTCCGAGCCTGTCCCAGAAATCGCCGGGCACAGTGACGTGCCGGGCGAGATAGTCGTGATCGATCAGCCCGGCGTCGCGGCACCAGGCGAGCAGTCCGTTCATCAGCGCGACGTCGCTGCCCGGCCGGATCGACAGATGCAGGTCGGCTTCCGCCGCGGTCTCGGTCCGGCGCGGATCGATTACCACCAGTTTGGCGCCGCGAGCGGCCCGCGCGGCCATGATCCGCTGATAGACGATCGGGTGGCACCAAGCGGTGTTCGATCCGACCAATATTACCAAGTCGGCGGCATCGAGATCGGCATAGCTCGCCGGCACGACATCCTCGCCGAATGCGCGGACATGACCGGCGACCGCGCTCGACATGCAGAGGCGCGAATTGGTGTCGATATTGGCCGAGCCGATGAATCCCTTCATCAGCTTGTTGGCGACGTAATAATCCTCGGTCAGCAATTGCCCGGAGACATAGAAAGCGACGCTGTTCGGTCCGTGCCGTGCGATCGTCTCGCGAAACCGCCGCGCGACGAGGTCGAGCGCGCGGTCCCAGCCGACGCGCTTGGTGCCGATCATCGCATGGAGCAGGCGGCCGGTGAGCCCTACCGTCTCGCCGAGATGCGTACCTTTCGAGCACAGCCGGCCATTGTTCGCGGGATGATCGGGATCGCCCGCAATCTCGACGCTGCGCTCAGCGGTTGGGCGCGCCAGGATGCCACACCCGACCCCGCAATAGGCGCAGGTGGTGCGGATACTTTCCACTAGCCCCTCCCCTTCAGGGGAGGGGTTGGGGGTGGGGCAGTGCCGCAAGCCAATCGCTCGTGGAGAGGCCCCACCCCAAACCCACCCCCGAAGGGGCGGGGCGTCTGTCGAGCATCCCGCACGCCGCGGCCTTCAATTTGGAGGCCCCGCAGAGCAACACGCGCCCGGCATCGACCTTGACGGGGATGGTCGGGGTACACCCCTTGTCCTCGCCCTGCGCCTCGCCGCTCGCCAGCGAAATGCGCCAATTGTGCAACGGGCAGGCCACGCTATGGCCATGGACGATCCCTTGGCTGAGCGGCCCGCCCTTGTGCGGGCAGCGATTGGCGATCGCGAAGACGCGGTTGTCGGCGGTGCGGAACACCGCGACTTCCTCGCCGCCCGCGACCGTCACGGTGCGGCTGCCGCGCACCGGGATCTGGTCGAGCCAGCCGATATCGAGCCAATCGCCGATCATTCCGTGATCTCCATCGCCAGGGGTTTGAAGTGCGCCATGTGCGCATGCTGCTCGCCGCCGGCGCCAGACGCGCGCTCGGCCCAGGGATCCTCCTGGCTGAACTTCTGCGAGTACCAGAAGCGCTCGGCGAGTGCGTCGCGCCCGGCCTCGTCGGCGACGATCCGGTCCTGAATGCGATCGAGCCCGACGCGCTCGATCCATGGCGCGGTGCGCTCGAGATAGCGCGCCTCCTCGCGATAGAGCTGCACGAAGGCGGCGGCATAGTGCAGCGCCTCCTGCTCGGTCGCGACCTTGACCAGCAGGTCGGTGGCGCGGACGTGGATGCCGCCATTGCCGCCGACATGGAGCTCGTAGCCCGAGTCGACGCACACCACGCCGAAATCCTTGATCGTCGCCTCGGCGCAATTCCTGGGACAGCCCGACACCGCCATCTTGAACTTGTGCGGCATCCAGCTGCCCCAGAAGCCGCGCTCGAGCTTGACGCCGAGGCCGGTCGAATCCTGCGTGCCGAAGCGGCACCATTCCGAGCCGACGCAGGTCTTCACCGTGCGCAGCGCCTTGCCATAGGCATGGCCCGAGACCATCCCGGCGGCGTTGAGGTCGGCCCAGACCGCGGGCAAATCTTCCTTCCTGATCCCGAAGATGTCGAGCCGCTGGCCGCCGGTCACCTTGACCATCGGCGCGTCGTATTTCTCGACGACATCGGCGATCGCACGGAGCTCCTGCGGGCTGGTGATCCCGCCCCACATGCGCGGCACGACCGAATAGGTGCCGTCCTTCTGGATGTTGGCGTGGAGCCGTTCGTTGACGAAGCGGCTCTGCTGGTCGTCCTGATATTCGCCAGGCAGCGCGCAGAGCAGATAGTAATTGAGTGCGGGCCGGCAACTCGAACAGCCATCCGGGGTCGACCAGTGCAGCTTGTGCATCACCTCGGGGATCGAGCGCATGCCTTGCGCGACGATCTCGCGCCGCACGTCGTCATGGCCGAAGCTGGTGCATTTGCACATCGTCTTCGGGCCGGTCTCGACATCGTCGCCAAGCGTCAGCGCGAGAAGCGTCTCGACCAGCCCGGTGCACGATCCGCAACTCGCGCTCGCCTTGCAACCGGCGCGCACCGCGTCGAGGCTGTGCGCGCCCTTGGCGATGCAGGAGACGACCTGGCCCTTGGAGACGCCGTTGCAGCCGCAGATCTCCGCGCCGTCGGAGAGCGCCGCAACGGCCGCCTTAGGGTCCGCCTGCCCCCCTCCCGAGGCGAAGGCCTGGCCGAAGATCAGCAGGTCGCGGGTCGCCGAAATATCCTCGGCCCGTTTCATCAGGTCGAAATACCAGCCGCCGTCGGCGGTATCGCCGTAGAGCACCGCGCCGACCACGCAGTCCCCCTTGAGCACGACGCGTTTGTAGACACCGCGGCTGGCGTCACGCAGCACGATGTCCTCGCAGCCGTCGCCGCCGGCGAAATCGCCCGCCGAGAAGACGTCGAGCCCGGCGACCTTGAGCTTGGTCGAGGTGACGCTTGGCCGGTAGCCGCTGTGTCGCTCGACCAGGCCGTCGGCGAGCGCGCGGCACATGTCCCAGAGCGGCGCGACCAGTCCATAGACCTGGCCGTCATGCTCGACGCATTCGCCGACCGCGAGCACGTCGGGGTCGCTGGTCACCATATGGTCGTCGACCTGGATGCCGCGCCCGACCGCGAGGCCTGCCTCACGCGCCAGCGCCGTCGATGGACGGATGCCGACCGCCATCACCACCAGATCGGCAGGGATCTCGCGCCCGTCCTTGAGCCGTACGGCGCCGACCTTGCCGTCGCCGAGAAACTCGGCGGTATCGGCGCCGGTCAGCACGGTCTGGCCGCGCTCCTCCAGCGCCGATTTGAGCAGCCACGCCGCCGCCTCGTCGAGCTGGCGCTCCATCAAGGTCGGCATCAGGTGGAGCACGGTTACCTTCATCCCCCGCAGGGAGAGGCCATGCGCCGCCTCGAGCCCCAGCAGCCCGCCGCCGATCACTACCGCGCTGCCGCCGCGATCGGCCGCTGCCAGCATGTGGTCGACATCGTCCATGTCGCGGAAGCTGATCACGCCCGGCAGGTCCTTGCCCGGCACCGGGATGATGAACGGATCCGACCCGGTCGCGATCAGCAATTTATCGTAGCGCACCGACCGCCCCGATCGTGCGGACACGGTCTTCGCGGCGCGGTCGATCCGCGTCACCGGGTCGCCCGCTATCAGCTCGATCGCATTGTCGGCATACCAGGCGGCATCGTTGATCACGATGTCGTCGAAGCTCTTCTCGCCCGCGAGCACCGGCGACAGCATGATGCGATTGTAATTCACCCGCGGTTCGGCACCGAAAATGGTGACGCGGTAGCGCCCGGCATCGCGCGCGATCAGCTCCTCGACCGCGCGGCATCCGGCCATGCCGTTGCCGATGACGACGAGATGGGGAAGCGCGCGCTCGCCGTCGGACGGCGTGTCCGGCACGGGATCGGGGTCGGACACGGAAACGGGGAAATCCATCACAGACTCCAATCGAGCTGCAGCCAGAACTTGCTTGTGTCGGTGGCGAAGCCCTGCGCCTGGTAATCGGCGTAGCGCGCGGACAGGCTGGTCTTGCCGAGTTTGGCGGTGGCGAGCAGGTCGATCTCGTCGCCATAGAGGCGGACCAGCCGGTCGCTGGCGAAGCGGTGATAGACCGCCTGCAGCGCCAGGCCCCTGAACGGCCCCGCCTGCTTCCAGCCATAACCGACGCTGCCATAGAGATCGCGCACGCCGTCGGGCGGCGTGGTCAGGAACTTGTCGGCCCAGCCCTGAAACTTGAAACCGGTCGCGATCGGCGTCTGGAACGAGGTGAGCGCCACGCCCTTGTCGGCGCCGAGCACTTCGTACCCGGCGCCGAGCTTCAACGCGTGAACCTCGAGAGCGCCGTCGATGAGATAATAATCCGCGCGATAGCGATTGGGGTTGCGGTCGTACGCCGACTGGGTCGCGTAGCTCAGCTGGTAGGACAGCTTGACGCCCTTGCCGAGCGGCCGCGCGCCGGCGAGGCTTGCGCCATAGGTCTGGCTCGACAGGCGGAAGCCCTGCACCAGCGCTTCGTCCTGATCGACCAGATAGGCGAAGCCGGTGACCGTCCCGACCGGGCTGGCATAGGACAGATTGCCGAGCACGTTGTTGCCGCCGATCGACCGGGGACGCCCGCCGGTGCCGTCGATCCCCCAGACGGTGTTGACTCGCCAGGCGTAAGTGAGATCGGCCTTCAGCCCCTTTACACCCGTCCATTCCATGCGCGCGGCATCGAAGGTCTGGCTGTTGTCGCGGAAGGGCACCGCGCCGACGAAGCGCTCGTCGTCGAACGCGATCGACTGGCGCCCGACCGTCAGCGCGATTCCCTTGGCACGGTATTGCAGCTCGGCGCGGTAGAGCGCGATGTCCTGCGGGTCGGCGATCAGCGGCCGCGTCGCCGCGCCATGCAGGCCATCATAATAGTCGCCGACCAGGGCCAGCGTGCCCTGCGCCTCGACGATCGCGGTCAGCGGCCCGCTCGATGCCTGGACGCCGCTCCTGACGCGGATCGTCAGCGCCTCGGCATCGTCGGGCAGCCCGGCCTGATCGACCGTCTCGTAGCGCAGCCGCGCTTCGGCGATCGGTTTGAGAGCGATGTCCTGGGCCAGGGCCGGCGTCGCCGTCAGCGCGCACCCCAGGATCGGCCAAATGAGGTTCCTGCGCATGGCCCGCCTCAGATCCGCACACCGCCAGCAGCGGCCCAATGCCGGCGCCACGAATATTTGACGATCGTCAGGCCGAGACAGGCCAGCAAGGCGAGCCCGGCGAAGATCAGGAAGCCAGGCGCGAAGCTGCCGGTCAGCTGTTTGGCGATGCCGAGCGAGGAAGCGAGGTAGAAGCCGCCGACGCCGCCGGCCATGCCGACCAGCCCGGTCATCACCCCGATCTCGGCGGCGAAACGCTGTGGCACCAGCTGGAACACCGAACCATTGCCGACGCCGAGCGCCAGCATCGCGAGCACGAACAGTCCCATCGCCGCGCCGATGCTCGCCGCCATGCTGACCCCGAGCAACGCCAGTGCGGCCGCGGCGAATACCGCCGTCAGCGCCTTCACCCCGCCGATCCGGTCGGCAAGCGCGCCGCCGAGCGGGCGGACCAGCGAGCCGGCGAAGACGCAGGCGGCGGTGCAAGAGCCGGCGGTCACCGGGGTCAGGCCGAAGCGGTCGGTGAAATAGATCGGCAGCGACGCAGCGAGGCCGACGAACCCGCCGAACGTCACCGCGTAGAAGCCCATCAGCCACCAGGCGTCGGCCGATTTCAGTGGCTGGAGATACTCGGTGAACGACTTGGGCGCCGGGCGGTTGGGCGCGTCGCGCGCCAGCAACTCATAGGTGATCAGCACGAGCGTGAGCGGGATGCAGGCGAGCCCGAGCACCGCGTTCCAGCCGAACATCTTCGCCAGCAGCGGCGCGAAAAAGGCCGCGAGCACGGTGCCCGAATTGCCCATGCCGGCGATCCCCATCGCCTTGCCCTGATGCTGCGGCGGGTACCAGCGGCTGGCGAGGGGGAGGGCGATCGCGAAGCTCGCCCCCGCGAATCCGAGGATGACGCCGAGCGCGAGCGTGCCGATGAACGTGGTGACGCCCGCCAGCCAGGCGGTGAGCAAGCCAGCGATCACGACGATCTGGCTGATCGTGCCCGAGCGCTTGGGCCCGATCCGGTCGACCAGCAGGCCGTTGACCACGCGCAGCACCGCCCCGGCGAGCGTCGGGGTCGCGACCATCAGGCCCTTTTCTGCCGGGGTCAGCGCCAGCGTCTTGGCGATCTCGGGAGCGAGCGGCCCCAGCAGCACCCAGACCATGAAGGCGAGATCGAAATACAGGAACGCCGCGATCAGGGTCGGGACGTGCCCGCTGGCCCAGAATCCGTCTTCGCCCTTGCCGTTTTCTCCGTTCCAGAATGCGGTCGCCATGCGGTCCCCTTCGCGTGCGATGGACAAGAAAAAAGCCGCCCGGACGGCGGCCGTTTCAGGCGCGTCGGGGCGGCTTCGTTGCCTTGGCGGATCGTGAAATCCGCCCCGCGCTCATCCCCCTCGCTGGAGAGGATCGCGGTTATTTCGTGCTGGGCGCCATTGCCCTGCGCCAGCGAAGATGCGTGATTCGCTGCAGGTGCGCAAGTCTATTTCGCATGTGCAGCAAATTTCAGGGCAAGGAGGCGAGATAGTCCTCGATACGGTCGGGGTCGAACGCACGCCCGTCGAAGAAGCGGTCTGCGCCGAGCATCAATCGTCCCTGGACCGATCCGGCGCCGATCGAATCGGCGATCGCGCCTTCGAGCTTCGAGCTCGCGCCGGGCAGCACGGCGGCCGATCCGGCCAGTGCCGCGCGATAGAGATCGGGCCGGAACACCGCTTCCGCGCGAGCGGCTTCGTCGGCGGAAAAGGCCGTGCCGTCCCAGCGAGTCATCTGCGAATAGAGCCACGCCGCCTGGCTGCGCCACGGGAAATTGGCCGCCTCGCGGAACTGGAACATGAAGTCGGAGACGTGGAGCGGCGGGGTATCTTCCATCAGCCGCACGCGGTCGGTGATCGCACGCAGGATCGCGTCCTCGGGCGCGCCGAGATAAGCGGGCTGTGCCAGGATGCGGGCATTCTCTTCCGCCGCCTCCGGCTCGACGAAATGCGCGGCGGCCTCGTGCAGGGCGCGGATCAGACGCCGCACCAGTTCCGGCGACTGTCGCGCGGTGTCGCCGCGCATCGCCAGCACCTTCTCGACGCCACGCCGCCAGATCTGCGCGGTGACCAAGGCGATCCGGCCGACGCCGCGATCGACCGCGACGCTGTTCCACGGCTCGCCGACGCAGATGCCGTCGATCTCGCCGGCGGCGAGCGCGTCGGCCGCGAAGGGCGGGCTGATCGTGACGATCTCGACGTCGTGATCGGGCCGGACTCCGACCGCCGCCAGCCAGTAGCGCAGCATGTAATTGTGGCTCGAATAGCGATGGACCACGCCAAAGCGCAGCGGCTTGCCCGCAGCCGCGCGCGCGATCGCGACTTGGCGGAGCCGTTCGCCGACTGCGCGTGGGTCGCCGAGTCGTTCCCCTTCGAGCGTCTCTTGCGCGAGCGGGATCGAGAAAGTGATCGCGTTGCCGTTGAGCCCGAGCACGAACGGCACGGCGATCTCGGCGGCCGGGCGCCCGCGGCCGAGCGCGGTGGCGATCGCCAGCGGCGCGATCATGTGCGCGGCATCTGTATGGCCGTATAGCAGGCGGTCGCGCACCGTCGCCCAGCTGAGATCGCGCACCAGCTCGATTTCGATTCCGTGGGCTGCCGCAAAACCGCGCTCGCGTGCCAGGATCGGCAGCGCGGCGTCGACCAGCGGCAGGAAGCCGATCCGGATACGGTCGAGCGTCACTGGTCGTCCCCCATCAAGGCTGCGCTGGTGATGATTGCTTCCGCCACCTCGGCGATACGGCGGTTCGACTGCATCGCGTGGCTGCGCAGCAAGGCGTAGGCGGCCGGCTCGTCGATCCCGCGCCGGCGCATCAGGATCGCCTTGGCCTGATCGACGGCCTTGCGGTCGGCGAGCGCATTGCGCGCTTCGTGCAATTCGGCCTGGAGCCGCGAGAAGGCGTTGAATCGCCGGACCGCTAAGTCGACGATCGGCATGATCCGCTGCTTCGACAGGCCGTCGATGATATAGGCCGACACACCGGCATCGATCGCCGCGGCCGTGGCCTCCGGATCGCTCTGATCGACGAACATCGCGATCGGGCGGGCGAGTGCGCGCGACACCGCGAAATATTCCTCCAGCACGTCGCGGCTGGGATTTTCGAGGTTGATCAGCACGACTTCGGGGTTGGCCGCCTCGATCTGTGCAACCAGTGCATGCGCATTGTCGATCAGGACGAGATCGTCGAGCCCGGCTTCGCGCAATCCGTCCGAGATGATCGCGGCGCGCGTCGTGCTGGTGTCGATGATCGCGATCCGCATCGCCCGACCATATGCTGCGCCGCAGCAAGGCGCCAGAGAAACTCGCTATTGGTGACGAGGCAGAGGCGCCGGTCCGGCACCGAAGCTTGCCGGTGTCGGCCAGAACGTAAAGGGGTGTGGCGGTGCTGTCAGACTAACGCGAACTCGTCTCTCCACGATGGAGTCCGCTCTTTGAGGGCGGGCGCCTAGACTCGTTTTCTGATTGATTGAATCGAATGGGGATTCCCAAGCGGGTTGAGATCTGATTCAACCTGGTGGCTGGGGATGGAGGCCAGCGATCATGGCGAGACCCTATTCGAATGATCTCCGGGAGCGAGCGGCGTCGG
>NZ_JBQCCN010000140.1:0-20108 GCF_051962185.1 Sphingomonas sp. | reverse complement strand
TCGCCCGTCGCGCGGTTGAGGTAGAGCGCGATCGGCACGCCCCAGGCGCGCTGGCGGCTGATCACCCAGTCGGGGCGCCCCTCGACCATCGAGCGGATGCGGTTCTGGCTGCGTTCGGGCACCCAGCGCGTGCGTTCGATCGAATCGAGCGCGATCTCGCGCAGGGTCGGGCCATTGCCCTGGGCATGGCCGAGCGACGGGGCGAACCCGGCGAGGTCGCCGGGCTCGGGCAGATCGATCGCGACCGCCGCGGCATTCTCGCTGGTCTGTGCCTGGTCCATCGGGATGAACCATTGCGGCGTGCAGCGGAAGATCACCTTGGCCTTGGACCGCCAGCTGTGCGGATAGCTGTGCTGGAAATCGTCCGACGCGGCGAGCAGCCCCCCCGCCTCGCGCAGGTCGGCGCAGATCGGCCCGTCCGAAGCCACGAACTTCTTGTTGATGACGCTGCCCTGCCCGCCCAGCCACAGCCAGTCGGGACGGTAGAAACCGGCGCCGTCGACCGCGAACACCGGATCGATGCCGTGCGCCTTGCACAGCAGGAAGTCGTCCTCGCCATGATCGGGCGACATATGGACGAGGCCGGTACCGGCGTCGGTGGTGACGAAATCGCCAGCCAGGAACGGCCGCGGCTTGGCGAAGAACCCGCCGAGCTTGTGCATCGGGTGGCGAGCGACGGCGCCGGCGAGGTCCGAGCCCTTCAAAGTCCGAAGAACATGAAGTGTACCGCTGACGAAGGCCTCGTTGCCGCGTTCTACGCGCTCTCTCCAAATATTCTTGAGCTTAGACGCGATCAAATAACGACGCGCCGTCGATTGGTGAGCCACGAGTTCGTATTCAACGTCAGGCCCATAAGCCAAAGCCTGGTTGACCGGGATCGTCCATGGTGTCGTCGTCCAGATCACCGCATGCGCGCCGACCAGCTCCGGCGCGTTCGGCGCCTCCGTGATCTCGAACGCCACGTCGATCTGGGTCGAGACGATGTCCTCATACTCGACCTCGGCTTCGGCGAGCGCGGTCTTCTCGACCGGCGACCACATCACCGGCTTGGCGCCGCGATAAAGCTGGCCGCTCTCGGCGAACTTGAGCAATTCGCCGACGATCGCCGCCTCGGCGTCATACTTCATGGTGAGATAGGGATCGTCCCAATCGCCCATTACGCCCAGCCGCTTGAACTGCTCGCGCTGCACATCGACCCATTTGGCCGCATAGGCGCGGCATTCGGCGCGGAACTGGTCGACCGGGACCTGGTCCTTGTCGAGCTTCTTGTCCTTGTATTGCTTCTCGACCTGCCATTCGATCGGCAGGCCGTGGCAGTCCCAGCCGGGCACGTAGGGCGCGTCCTTGCCGAGCAGCGACTGGCTGCGGACGATGATGTCCTTCAGCACCTTGTTCATCGCATGGCCCATGTGGATGTCGCCATTGGCGTAGGGCGGGCCGTCGTGCAGGATCCAGCGCTGGCGCCCCGCGCGCTGGGTGCGCAGCTTGCCGTAGAGGTCCATCGCTTCCCACCGCGCGAGAATCGCCGGTTCCTTCTGCGCTAGGCCGGCCTTCATCGGGAAGTCGGTCTTGGGCAGGAAGACGGTGTCGCGATAATCGACGGCGGCGGGCGTTTCGTCAGTCATAGGTCGGCGGCGTTTAGCGGTAGCAATGAGCCCTGTCATCACTCCCCTTCTCCCCTTGTGGGAGAAGGGGGGAGCCGCGCGAAGCGCGGCGGAGGGATGAGGGGGAATGGCAAGAGGGAAAGACTCCCCCTCACCCTTCCGCGCCTCCGGCGCTCCCTCCCTCTCCCACAAGGGGAGAGGGAGTTTAGGCATCCAGCTTACGTCGTGCCCAGCAACCGCTTCGCCGTCGCCACATCGTCGGCGATCTGCGCCATCAGCGCGTCCATCCCGTCGAACTTCGCCTCGGGCCGGATGAAGTCGACCAGGTCGACCTCGATCGTCTGCCCGTACAGATCGCCGGAAAAATCGAAGAAATACGGCTCGAGCAATTCCTTGGGCGGATCGAAGCTCGGCCGCACGCCGAGATTCGCGGCACCATCGACCACCCGGCCGTCGGGCAACCGCCCGCGTACCGCATAGATGCCGAAGGCCGGGCGCAGGTAGTTCGCCATGTCGATATTCGCGGTCGGGAAGCCCAATGTCCGCCCGACCTTGTCGCCGTGCTGCACGACGCCCTCGATCGCATAAGGCCGGGTCAGCAGCCTCGCCGCCTCGCGGGGATCGCCGTTGCGCAGGGCCTCGCGGATGCGGGTCGAGGAGACGGTGACGCCGTCGAGCTGAACCGGTGCGATCGTGTCGACGGTGAAGCTGTGCCGCTCGCCCAAGGCGCGCATCAGCGGGATATCGCCGCTCCGCGCCTTGCCGAACGTGAAGTCCTCGCCGGTCGACACGCCGGCGACGCCCAGATCGCGGATCAGCCGCTCGCCGACGAATTCCTCCGCCGACAGCCCGGCCAGCGCGGCATCGAACTCGAACACGTACATCGCGTCGACGCCCGCCGCCGCGAACAGCCGCGCGCGCTGGTCCATGCTGGTCAGTCGGAAATAGGCGCTGTCCGGCCGGAAATAGCGCATCGGGTGCGGATCGAAGGTCGCGACGATCGCCGGTCGGCCCGCGGCACGCGCACGCTCGATCGCTCGGCCGACCACTGCCTGGTGGCCGAGGTGAAACCCGTCGAAATTGCCGAGCGCGACATAGCCCCCGCGAAGGTGATCGGGCAGTGTCGAGCCGCTGGAAAGCCGCTCCATGGCGTGCGCCTATAAGGGGCTCAATTCTCCGGCGCCATCCCCGCGGTCAGCACGCGGATCACGTTGCCGCCCATCACCTTGCGGATGTCGTCGTCCGAGAAACCGCGATCGATCAGCGCCTGGGTGATCGCGGCGACCTGGCTCGCGTCGAACCCGGTGGTCACCGCGCCGTCGAAATCGGAGCCCAGGCCGACATGGTCGATCCCGACCAGGTCGCGGACATAGGCGATCGCCTTGGCCGCATCCTCCGGCCTGGTCGAGCAAATCGCGGCGTCCCAATAGCCGATGCCGATCACCCCGCCTGTCTTCGCGATGCCGCGGATCTCGTCGTCGGTCAGGTTGCGGTTGACCTTGCACGTCGCCTGGACGCCGCCATGGCTCGAGACGATCGGGCGGCGCGCCATCGCGATCACTTCGGCGACGGTCTGGTGGCTCGAATGCGCGACGTCGACCACCATGCCGAGCTGTTCCATCCGTCTGACGACCGCGCGGCCGAGCGGAGTCAGCCCGCCCTTCTTCACGCCGTGCATCGAGCCGGCGACGTCATTGTCGAAGAAATGCGCGAGGCCGGCCATGCGGAAGCCCGCCGCGTACAGCTTGTCGAGATTGCCGATCTTGCCCTCGAGGTCCTGCAGTCCCTCGATCGACAGCATGGCGCCGACCGGCGGGGTCGGCACCATGGTGGCGATGCTGTGGGGTTGCGTGGCCCATCTCTTGGGATCGGCGCGATCGGCGATCAGCTTCTGCAAATCGGCGGACGAGGTGATCAGCCGCAACTGTCCGTCCGAGCGATCGGCGAACCCCTTCAATTTCTCGGCATGATAGAGCGAGCGCTGGAGCAGCGAATTCCACGTCCTGGTCGGCTGGAGGTCGGCCATGACCAAGGTGGTAATCTGGTCGGAGTCGCCCGAATTGGCGTCGTAATTCTGGTTCTTCGGCGTCTTGGTCACCGACGAGAAGACCTGCAGCGCGTAGTGGCCCGCCTGGAGCCGCGGCAAGTCGACCTGGCCGCGGTCGGACCGGTTCAGCAAGTCCCGTTTCCACAGCAAGGTGTCGGCATGCATGTCGGCGACGTCGAGCGTCTTCTGCAAGGCGAGTGCGCGCGGCGTGACCTTGAGCGCGACGGGGTCGACCTTGTTCATGGACTTTTCGACGATGCCGGGCGCGAGGAGGAAGAAGAGGATCACGGCGATGACGATCAGTGCCGCAATTCCCAGCAGCCATTTGCGCATATCGTCCCTCCCCCATCGTCATCCCGGGCTTGTCCCGGGATCCGCCGTGCAACGAGCAATTCCGGTCGTGATGTGCGGCACGGCAGGCCCCGGCACAAGCCTGTCCTGAGCGCCGCCGCAGGCGGCGTCGAAGGGGCCCGGGGTGACGGTTGTGGCTAGGGTCGAGCGAGAGTCACGAAGCTATAGGCTGGGCGACCGTCGACGACCGGATGGTCCTCGCGCGCCGTTTCACGCCAGCCGGTGAACGCGGGCACCGTCGCGTCCCCTTCCGGCTCCGAATGAATCTCGGTCAGCTCGACTCGGTCGGCGCGATCTAGGAACAACGCGAACACTTCCGCCCCGCCGATCACGGCCGCATCGTCCCCACCCAGTGCCAGCGCGTCCTCGACCGAATGCACCACCTCGGCCCCGTCGGCATGCCATGTCGCATCGCGCGTCAACACGATGTGCCGCCGCCCGGGCAGCGGCGACGGGAAGCTCTCGAACGTCTTCCTTCCCATGATCATCGGCTTGCCCATGGTCAGTGCCTTGAAGCGCTTGAGATCGGCGGGCAGGTGCCAGGGAAGTTTTCCGTCCCGCCCGATCACGCCGTTGTCGGCGCGCGCGAGGACGAAGGTGATGCAGGGATCGGGCATAAAGCGGGTTCCTAGGGTGCGACCGCGTCGCCTGGCGTGCCGTACAGCACCCGCCATTGCGGCGCATAGCCGGTGTCGCGCACGGTGCTGCCGTGGAACGGGTTGGGACTGCGCGTGCCAATCCCCGGCGGCAGGTCGCGATCGAACACCAGTATATGATCGGCCGGAATGCGGAGCGCGCGATAGGATTGCGCCAACAGATCGGCGGTCTTCTCGCGCCGGTGATATTCGGCGAACCAGCGCGCGGCCGGGGTCGCGCCGGTGCCGTCGATCCACGGCGCCAGCTTGCGGCCGGGCAAGGTGAAATCCCAGGGGCTCGAGAACAGGACGACGCGGCGCACCATGTGCTGGCGCGCGATATAGGCGGCCATGCCGGCGCCTTGCGACAGGCCCGAGACGACGATGCGGTCCCAGCGCGGCCGGTTGCCGTCGAGATAGCCACCCCAGCCCTCGCCCGGCGCACCGCGGTCGAGAGCCCGCAATGCCGCGACCAGCCGATTGGTGATCGATTCGGCCGCCGAATTCACGACTCCGGGAGCACCCGGGCCGCTGCCGTCGACCCGCATGCGCCGGAAATTGGCCGAGCAATCCGGATCGGCGGTGCGCGGGCAGACCCCGACCACCGCGGGCGTGTCGTCATATTCGACGCCGAGCGCACGATAGCCCTGATCGGCGATGACGCCGAGCAACTCGCGCGTATTGACCGGTCGCCCGCCCGTACCCGGCAGGAAGATGACCAGCGGCGCATCGGGCGAGAGGCCCGCCTTGCTGACCGCCACGCTCGGATCGTCATAGCTCTTCACCGCCGGATCGGCCGCGGAGGGCGTGATCAGTCGCTCGATGAGTGGCGGTCGGGCCACGACCGGCGCGGCGATGAGACAGGCGGCAAGCAGAGCGGTGCCGGGCAACGACGAGCGGGCGAAGATGCGGATCGGCGACATGAATGCCCCCTATTTGGCGATCGTGAAGGCGGTCAGGCTCCGGCCGCGGTGTGCTGCGAGTAAAGCGCCCGCCAACGCCCCCCCTGATAGACGAATATGTCACACGAACTGACCGGGTCGCCGGCGCCCGCTTTGGTCGATATCCAGGTCAGGATCGCGGTGTCGCCGGCAATCGTCACGGTCGGGCGGCTCGGGTGCTCGGCCCGCCACTTCGCGACGCGCGCGGCCATGTCGGGCGAATTGCCGCGAGCGCGCGCCCTGCCCACGATATCGGCCTTGCTGCTTACCTTGCCGTCATTGCCGACCGAGCGGTAGCCGTCGATGAGCAACCGGTCGAGGAAGTCGCCGTCGCCCCTGATCTCGGCCTGGAGCCAGGCATCGTCCGCGGCGACCACCGCCCCCGTATCGTGCGGCTCCGGCGCGGCGGTTGCCGCGAGCAGCAGGGGCGCCATCGCCAACATCGCCAGCTTCATGCGTGCTCTCCTCCAGATGGGCGGCTCAGACCGCGACAGGTGCCTTGATGTGCGCCTGGGCCTCATAGCCGACGAGCTGGAAGTCCTCATACTCATAGGCGTCGATCGACGGCGGCTTGCGCAGGATTTCGAGCCTGGGCAGCGGCCCGGGGGCACGGCCGAGTTGCTCGCGCGCCTGGTCGAGATGGTTCGAATAGAGGTGGCAATCGCCACCGGTCCAGACGAACTCGCCGACCTCAAGCCCTGCCTGCTGCGCCAGCATGTGGGTCAGGAGCGCATAGCTCGCGATGTTGAACGGCACGCCGAGGAAGATGTCGGCCGAACGCTGGTAGAGCTGGAGCGAGAGCTTGCCGTCGGCGACATAGCATTGGAACAGGCAATGGCACGGCGCCAGCGCCATGGCGTGGAGTTCGCCCGGATTCCACGCGCTCACCACCATCCGCCTGCTGGCGGGATTGACCTTGAGCGTCTCGATCAGCTCGGCGATCTGGTCGATATGGCCGCCCTCCGCGGTCGCCCAGTCGCGCCATTGCTTGCCGTAGACCGGGCCGAGGTCGCCATTCTCGTCGGCCCATTCGTCCCAGATGCTGACCTTGCGATCCTGTAGCCACTTCACGTTGGTGTCGCCGCGCAGGAACCACAGCAATTCGACGACGATCGACCTGAGGTGCAGCTTCTTGGTGGTCAGCACCGGGAAGCCCTGCGCGAGGTCGAAGCGCATCTGGTGGCCGAACACCGAGCGCGTGCCGGTCCCGGTCCGGTCCATCTGCTCGGCGCCATGGTCGAGCGCGCGCTGCATCAGGTCGAGATATTGCCGCATGGACTGGGTTTACCGTGCCCGAAGGATGCCGCCAAGCCGAGCCGGCGCGGCGGCTGTGGACAAGTGACCGCTCAGGAAGCGGTCGGCGTCGCCGCCGGCGACGGCACCAGCCGGCAAGCGCGGATGTCCTTGGGCTCGGGGCGCGGGCCGACCGCCTTGAACCGCGCGAGATAGCCGCCCGCCGAGGGCATGTCGTCGAGCGACACGAGCTTGTAGCCGACCGCGGCGAACTCGCATTGCAGCAATTTGGGCGGGGTGCCGTGATTCTGGGTGTGGCGATTGGCGTCGACCACGATCACTTCGCCGTCGGGCTTGAGCGACGGGCGCATCCGCCAGAGGAATTCGTAGGGCTGCTCGATCTCATGGTACATGTGGACCATCAGGATGCGGTCGAAGCTCGCGTCGGGCAGTTTGGGATTGGCGGGCAGACCGAGCTTGACGCTGACATTGTCGAGCCGGTCGCGCGCCACGCGCTCGGCCAGCGCGTCACGCACTTCGGGCACGATATCCTCGGCCAGCACGCGGCCGTCCTTGCCGACGCGGCTCGCCAGGCGGATCGTGTAATAACCCTCGCCCGCGCCGATGTCGGCGACGGTCATGCCCTTGGCGATGCCCGCCTTGTTCATCACTTCGCCGGCTTCGTTGAGCCGATCGCGGGCCTCCTCGGTCGACCAGCGCGGCGAGATGATCTGGGCGACCGGGCGATCGGCGGCGGGGAACGGACCGACGTCGTCCTGCTGGTTTCGCACGACCGCGGGACCGCCGTCGCACGCGGCCAACAGCAGCGCCGCAATCAGGATCGCCCCCGGGCGAAGCATCAGTCGACGTCCTCCACCTCGACCGTCTCGCCGGTCACGCGCTGCGATAGCGCAGCCGCCATGAAGGCGTCGAGATCGCCGTCGAGCACGTCGGACGGGCTGGTCGAGGTCACGCCGGTGCGCAAGTCCTTCACCAGCTGGTACGGCTGCAGCACATAGCTGCGGATCTGGTGGCCCCAGCCGATATCGGTCTTGGTCGCGTTGACCGCATTGGCCTCTTCCTCGCGCTTTCTCAGCTCGTGCTCGTAGAGGCGGGCGCGAAGCTGGTTATAGGCTTCGGCTTTGTTCTTGTGTTGGCTGCGCTGGTTCTGACAGGCGACGACGATGCCGGTCGGCAGATGGGTGATGCGCACTGCCGAATCGGTCGTGTTGATGTGCTGGCCGCCCGCGCCCGACGAGCGATAGGTGTCGATGCGCAGCTCGCTCTCGTTGATCTCGATCTCGATCGAATCGTCGATCACCGGATAGACCCACACGCTCGAAAAGCTGGTGTGGCGGCGCGCCGAGCTGTCGTAGGGGCTGATCCGCACCAGGCGGTGCACGCCGCTCTCGGTCTTGGCATAGCCATAGGCATTCTCGCCCTTGAGCAGCAGCGTCGCCGACTTGATCCCGGCCTGTTCGCCGGCGTGATAGTCGACCAGTTCGACCTTCATGCCGCGCCGTTCCGCCCAGCGCGAAGACATGCGCTGCAGCATCTCGGCCCAGTCCTGGCTCTCGGTGCCGCCGGCGCCGGCGTTGATCTCGACATAGGTGTCGTTGGCATCGGCCTCGCCGGCCAGCAGCGCCTTGACCTTGTCGGCTTCGGTGCGCGTCGCGAGTTCGGCCAGCGCCTCGACCGCCTGGCCTTCCATGTCGGAATCGCCCTCGGCCTCGGCCATCTCGACCAATTCGACATTGTCGCGGAGTTCGCTCTCGATCGCGCGCGTCGCGGTGATCGCCTCGTCGAGCCGGCGGCGTTCGCGCATGACTTCCTGCGCCGCCTTGGGATTGTCCCACAGGCTCTGGTCCTCGACGCGCGCGTTGAGCTCGTCGAGCCGGCGCAAGGCGCGGTCCCAATCGAGAAAGCGGCGCAGCAGCGCCAGCGCGTCATTGATCGTATCGACATGCGATTGCGCTTCGGCGCGCATCGGGAAACTCCAAATTCCAGTTCGTCGCCCCGGCGGAGGCCGGGGCCGTTATGTAAGAAGAACGGTCGTCTGCCGCCAGCGGCCCCGGCGTTCACCGGGGCGACGACCTAGTAGATACCGCCCTGCCGTTGCAAGAAATCGCCGTCGCCGTTCGAATCCTTGGGCTTGCTCTCCTGCGGCACCGCCTTGGTCGCTTCGGGCAGCGGCACGTCGCGCCGGATCGGCGAGCGGCGGGTCTCGCTTTCCGGCTTGAACGCTTCCCAGATGACCTGTGGCTTGGGATCGCCGCCCGGCGACGGCCAGGCACCGAATACCGGCTTGCCGGAGATGCGATCGACGCGGACCATGCGGATGCCCGGCGGCGCGCGGAACGGGATCTTGGGCAGGCCGTCATAGGCCTTGATCGCCCATTCCTTGAAGATCGGCGCCGAGATCGTGCCGCCCTGGGCGTAGCCGCCCAAGGCGCTCGGCCGGTCATAGCCGAGATAGACGCCGGCGATCATCTGCGGCGTGCCGCCGATGAACCACACGTCGGTCGGGCCCGAATTGGTGCCGGTCTTGCCGAACATCGGCCGGTCGAGGTCGCGCAGCACCGTCGCGGTGCCACGCAGGATCACGCCTTCGGCGATATGGACGATCTGGAACGCGCTCTGGGCATCGACGATCTGCTTCAGCTTGACCACCGGGCGCGGCATCGGCTTGCCGTTCCAGTCGGGCGCGTTGCAGCGATCGCACGGCCGCCAGTTCTCCGGCCAGATCACGTTGCCGCGGCGATCCTGGACATAGTCGACCAGGGTCGGCGCGCGTCCCTTACCGCCATTCTCCAGGATCGAATACGCGTTGACCATGCGCTGCACGGTGGTTTCGCCGGCGCCCAGCGAGAACGACAGATAGGGCGGATATTTGCCGACGCCGATATCGTTCATCAGCTTGACGACATTCTGCATGCCGGTCTGCGCGGCGATCCGCACCGTCATCAGGTTGCGCGACTGTTCGAGGCCCCAGCGCATCGTATGCGAGCCCGATCCGCCCTCGCCGCCGAAATTACGGAAGCATTTCGCATATTGCGTGCCCTGGTTGACGCAATAGGGACTGTCCTGGACCATCGAGGACGGCGTCAACCCGTTCTCCAGCGCGGCGGTATAGACGATCGGCTTGATCGTCGACCCGGGCTGGCGCAACGCCTGGGTCGCGCGATTGAACGACTGGACGCGGTTGTCGAACCCGCCCTGCATCGCCAGCACGCGGCCGGTGGCGGGCTGCTCGACGATGAAACCGCCCGATACCTTGGGCAAAGTCTTCAACACATAAGAGCCACCCGACGGCGCCACCGCGATGACGTCGCCGACCTTGATCGCGCCCGACGCCGGACCGCCGACGCCACGGACCGGCATCGATGCGGCGCCGCGCGGCAGCGTGCCGGTCGAGCCGTCCGAGAAACCAAGCTTGAAGTCGCCGCCGTCGTCGATCACCACGCCGGCGCGCCAATCCTCGTAATCGAGCGCGATGTTGCTGGCGAGCAAGGCGTTGAGCCAATTCTTCGACACGTCGACATGGCCGAGCGGCCCGGTCCAGCCACGATTGCCGTCATAGCGCAGCAACCCGTCGCGCAGTGCCTTTTGCGCCAGCGCCTGCTGCTTGGGATCGAACGAGGTCCGCACCCACAGGCCGCCGCCATAGACGCTGAACGGATTGCGGCCGCCGTCCGACGCCTCGCCGAACTTGTCGATCAACTGGCGGCGCACTTCCTCGATGAAATAGCCGGGCGACGATTCGAATTGCTGGGTGCGCTTGTTGACGGTGTCGAGCGGCTGGGCCACCGCCCAATCGTGCTGCTGCTGGGTGATGTAGCCATTGGCCTGCATCTCCCCCAGCACCCAGTTGCGCCGCGCCGTCGCGCGCGCCGTCTGGCGGTCCGGATCGTAATTGGCCGGGCCCTTGGGCAAGATCGCCAGATAGGCGAATTGCGGCAGTGAGAGCTGGTCGAGATCCTTGTCGAAATAGGCGCGCGACGCGGCCTGGACGCCATAGGCATTGCGGCCGAGAAAGATGGTGTTGAGATAGATTTCCAGGATCTGCTGCTTGGTCAGCACATCCTCGATGCGATAGGCGAGGATCGCCTCCTTGAGCTTGCGGGTGTAGCTGCGCTCGTTGCCGACCAGCAGGTTCTTGGCGACCTGTTGCGTGATGGTCGAGGCGCCGCGCGCATGCTTGCTGCGCAGATTGTCGATCAATGCCGAGACGATGCCCGGATAATCGACGCCGTGGTGCGAGAAGAAGGTCTTGTCCTCGGCCGACAGATAGGCGGCGACGAGCAATTTGGGATATTCATCGAACTTGAGCTGGACGCGGCGTTCGCGGGCGAAGGTGAACACCGGCATGCCGTTGGTGTCGCGGACGTTCGACGGCAGATCGGGCTCATAGGTCTTGAGCCGGTCGACCGACGGCAGGTCGCGCGCGATCAGCAGCCAGATCAGCAGCCACGCGATGCCCCACAGCGCCGCCAGCACGACGAGCACCTTGACCCACCAGCGCTTCCACGCGTTGCGCATGAAGCCGGCCGCTCCGCCGACCTCACGCTTGATCCGCAGGTTGATCGTTTCCGAACTGTCAGCCGCCATAACCGGCAGGCCTTAGCAGGTCCGACGGCTCTTGCCAGCGTTTCAGCGCATCAATTCGACGCAAGCTTCCTGGCGAAATTGATCTCCACCGCGCGCTCGACGCTCTCGGCGATGCGTCGCCGGCCCTCGGGCGAATCGAGGAACGCCGCATCCTTGGGGTTGGAGATATAGCCCGTCTCGAACAGCACCGAGGGCATGTCGGGCGCCTTCAACACGACCAGCGAGGCGAATTTGTGGAAAGCCGGGCGTAGCGGGATGTTCGGCTCCGCCTCGCGACCGAGCAGGCGGGCGAACGCGGCCGAGGCGTTCATCGTCTCGCGCTGCGTCAGGTCGATCAGGATCGACGAGACGTCGGCATTCTCGGTGCCGAGGTCGACGCCGGCGATGACGTCGGCCTTGTTCTCGCGCGCGGCCAGCTTGGCCGCTTCCTTGTCCGACGCGACTTCGGACAAGGTATAGACGGATGCCCCCGACGCGTCGCCCGCCCCGACGCTGTCGCAATGGATCGAGATGAACAGGTCGGCGTGGAGCTTGCGCGCGACGCCATAGCGTTCCTGCAGCACCAGGAAACGGTCGTCCTCGCGCGTCAGGGCGACGCGGACGCGGCCCGATTTGAGCAATTCGTCGCGGATCGCCTTGGCGATGCGCAAGGTCACGTCCTTTTCCTTGAGCCCGCTGGTCGGCGAGATCGCGCCGGGATCGAACCCGCCATGACCGGCGTCGATCACCACCAGCGGCCGGCTGGGATCGCCGTCGATCCGCGGCAGCGCGAGCGTCTTGCTGGCGGGCGGCACCGGGATCGATACCGAATAGCGCGTGCCGGCATCGCCGGTATCGGCGAAATTGAAGGGCGGAAGATAGCTCATCCGCCCGGCCGCCGCGGCGCGCGCGAAGCCGGCATCGTCGGTAGTCTTGAGCTGGAGCGTCAGCACGCGGCCGCCTTCGCCGAAACTGCCTTCGGTCACCACGGCGGGGCGAGTCAGGTCGAACACCACGCGCGCGCCGTCGTCGCGCGCACCTTCGCGCACCGCGTCGACCACGCCGCCGGTCTCGACCGTGCCGCCGGGCGTCGCGTCGGCGACGTCGAGCGCGACACGCCGCGGCGAGGCCAGGAGGAAGCTCGAGGCGTCGGCGACCTTTTGGTCGAACGTCACGACGATCGCGTCATGCCGCACTTCGACGCGCTGGATCGTCGCAGCCCAGGCGGGGCTGCCGCCGAACCACAGG
Source organism: Sphingomonas sp. (assembly GCF_051962185.1). Classification (GTDB taxonomy): domain Bacteria; phylum Pseudomonadota; class Alphaproteobacteria; order Sphingomonadales; family Sphingomonadaceae; genus Sphingomonas. The sequence continues at coordinate 7,462 of NZ_JBQCCN010000140.1, read as the reverse complement.
GCCAGCATGGCAAGAATGAACGACACACGCACGTAATGGCGCGCGGGCCGGTAACCGGTCCAGCGAAAAACCATCAGGAAGAACCCCTTTTACTCGCCCTTCGAGAACAGGGTTACCGGCGCGCTCACTCAAAGTCGGTGAAACGAGAGGGTTAATCGGCCGTTCGGCATCTTTTTGCCGCGCGGGCGGCAGAAACCTGCCAGTTGAAGCGCGCGATGGCAGGTGCTACCTGATCCATAACCGGCGCCGTGACAGTGATTTGTACGGAGTTCGCCGGCCCCACGGCCGCCCCGGCGTTCATCGGCAGGCGGCCCATCAGGTTGACGCTCGAATGATGCATTTCCCCCGCCTTGTGCTCGAACCGGCCTCCGCCGGCGGGCGCGTTGGCGCGGGTGCCCCGGCCGTGATGCCCGGGCGTGCGCGGCGAGCAGACGCACATCCACCATCCCGCATTCACCGGCCGCGGCATGACACTCCGCCGGCCGGCACCGCGCGACTTATCGGCGCGCCCCTATCCTTGTTGAAGGACCGGCGCGCCCGGAGAGAAAATAATGACCATGCGTATGTTGATCGACGCACGCCACCGGGAGGAAACCCGGGTGGCGGTCGTCAAGGGAAACCGCATCGAGGAATTTGATTTCGAGAGTGCCGAGCGCAAGCAGCTCAAGGGCAACATCTATCTAGCCAAGGTTACCAGGGTCGAGCCGTCGTTGCAGGCGGCGTTCGTCGATTACGGCGGCAATCGCCACGGCTTCCTGGCCTTTTCGGAAATCCACCCCGATTACTATCAGATCCCCAAGGAGGATCGCGACGCGCTGCTTCGCGAAGAGGCCGAGCACGCCGCCGAAGAGGCTGCGCTGCGCGCGGAGCTCGACGCCGAGGAAGATGCCTATGAAGAGGGCCACGAGCCTTCGGAAGAGGAGATCGAGCGGCTCGACGACGACGGCGCCCCCGATGAGGAAGTCGCCGCCGAGCACGAGAGCCGTGGCCGGCGCCGCAAGGACAACGGGTCGGAGGACCAGGTCGAGGCGCTGCGCCAGCGCCGCATGAACCTGCGCCGCCGCTACAAGATCCAGGACGTGATCCGCCGCCGCCAGGTGCTGCTGGTCCAGGTCGTCAAGGAAGAGCGCGGCAACAAGGGCGCGGCGCTGACCACCTATCTGTCGCTCGCCGGCCGCTATTGCGTGCTGATGCCGAACACGTCGCATGGCGGCGGCATTTCGCGGAAGATCTCCAACGCGTCGGACCGCAAGCGCCTGAAGACGATCATGGCGGAGCTGAAGCTGCCGCCGTCGATGGGCTGCATCGTCCGCACTGCGGGCCTCCAGCGCACCAAGACCGAGATCAAGCGCGACTTCGATTATCTCGCCCGCCTGTGGGACGGCATCCGCGAGACGACCTTGCAATCGTCGGCGCCGGCGCTCGTCTATGGCGACAGCGACCTGATGAAGCGGGCGATCCGCGACATCTACAACAAGGACATCGACGAGGTGATCGTCGAGGGCGATGACGGCTATCGCCAGGCCAAGGAGTTCATGAAGCTCCTGATGCCGAGCCATGCCCGCCGCGTGAAGCATTACAGCGACCCGGTGCCGCTGTTCCAGCGCGCCGGCGTCGAGGATCAGCTGTCGGCGATGTACCACCCGGTGGTGCAGCTGAAGTCGGGCGGCTACCTCGTCATCAACCCGACCGAGGCGCTCGTCTCGATCGACATCAACTCGGGCCGGTCGACGCGCGAACACAATATCGAGCAGACCGCGACCGCGACCAACCTCGAGGCCGCACAGGAGATCGCGCGCCAGCTGCGCCTGCGCGACATGGCCGGCCTCGTCGTCATCGACTTCATCGACATGGACAACGGATCCAATGTCCGGAAGGTCGAGAAGGCGATGAAGGAGGCGCTAAAGAACGATCGCGCCCGCATCCAGGTCGGCCGCATCTCGAGCTTCGGCCTGATGGAAATGAGCCGCCAGCGCCTACGCACCGGCGTGCTCGAGGCTTCGACCCGCCAATGCCCGCATTGCGAAGGCACCGGTCTGGTCCGCACCGCCTCGTCGGCGGGCCTGTCGGCGCTGCGCATGATCGAGGACGAGGCCGCGCGCGGCCGCGGCTCGCAGATCACGCTGCGCGCCTCGCAGGAAGCCGCGTTCTACGTCCTCAACCGCAAGCGCGCCGACATCGCCGAGATCGAGGAGCGCTACGGCGTCCAGGTCGTCATCCTGTCCGACGGCGAAACCGAGGGCGCGCGCATGACGGTCGAGGCCTCGGGCCCGCCGCCGGCGCACGCGCCGCGCTTCGAGGCGCTGATCGAGGAAGAGGAAGAGGATTTCGTCGAGGAGGATCTCGACGAGGAAGAGGACGAAGAGGAAGAAGCCGAGGAAGCGCGCGGCGGACGCGGTGAGCGTCGCGAGCGGTCGGACGACGACGGCGAAGGCGGCCGCAAGCGTCGTCGTCGCCGTCGTGGCCGCCGCGGCCGCGGTCGCCCCGAGGCCGAGGCGGGCGAGGATGCCGTCACTCAGCAGCCCGAGGACGGCGACGCCGAGGGCGGGGAGCAGGAAGCTGCCGAGCATCCCGGCGAGAGCGAGGGCGAAGGCGAAACGCGCGGCCGTCGCCGTCGCCGTGGCCGTCGCGGCGGACGCCGGACCGAGGGCGCAGCCGACGCCGCGACCGAGGTCGAAGAAGCCGATGCCGCCGACGCCGGCGCCGTGATCACCACGCACGCCAATCCCGATGTGCCGGTCGCAGTCGAGCCCGATGCGACGCCCGAAGCGGAAGCCGCGCCGAAGCGCTCGCGCCGCCGCCCCAAGGCGCGGATCGCCGAGGAAGCGGCGGCGACGACCGCCGCGGTCGAAGCGCCGGCCGAGCCCGAACCGGTCGCCGAGGAACCCGCGCCCAAGCCCAAGCGCAGCCGCAAGAAGGCAGTGCCCGTCGCCGAGGCCGTGGCTCCGGTTGCGGAAGCGCCCGCCGCGGCCGAAGCCGAGCCCGCCGCTGTGGAAGCGGCCGAGCCCGCGCCCAAGCCCAAGCGCAGCCGCAAGAAGGCAGCGCCCGCCGAAGCCGAGGCCCCTATCCCGTCGCCGGCGGCCGCCAATGACGCCGACGAAACGCCGGTCGCCGCCGATGCCGATGGCGCCGCGCCGGCCGACGAAGCCGCCGGCGACGGCGACAACGAAGGCGACGGATCGCCGCGCCGCGGCTGGTGGCAGCGTACCTTCGGCGCGTGATGCAGATGCCGACCCCTTGCGCTTCATGGCGGGTTCAACCGCCGGGGCGCAGGGGATCGGGCGCGCGCGGCGCGGGATTTGAACGGATGACCGGACGATGAAGCGACTGATCGCGTTGTTCGCGACCGCGATCCTGCTCTGGACGCAACCGGCTTATGCCCAGGGCATCCTGCGCGACGCCGAGACCGAATCGCTGTTCAAGGACATGTCGCGGCCGATGATCCTGGCCGCCGGGCTGTCGCCGGCCAACGTTCAGGTCCTGCTGATCCAAGACGATTCGATCAACGCCTTCACCGCGGGCGGGCAGACCGTCTACATAAACTCGGGCCTGATCGAGGCGGCGGATAACGCCAACCAGGTTCAGGGCGTGATCGCGCACGAGCTGGGGCATGTCGCCGACGGGCATGTCATTCTCAGCGACGCCGGCGCCAAGCCCGCCATGGGCATCTCGCTGCTCAGCCTGGTGCTCGGCAGCGCGGCGATGGCGGCCGGCGCGGGCGATGCCGGGGCCGGTATTCTCGCCGCCGGCCAGCAGGCCGCGATGGGGAAATATCTGGCGTTCAGCCGGGTGCAGGAAGCGACTGCCGACGCGACCGGTGCGAAGTTTCTGCGCGAAGGCAATGTCAGCGGCAAGGGGATGATCGACTTCTTCAAGAAGCTGGCCAATGAGGAATATCGCTACGGCCTGCAGAATATCGATCCGTTCGCGCAGACCCATCCGCTGTCGAACGAGCGTATCAATACGCTTTACGCCGATCTCAAATCGTCCCCGGCCTGGAACAATCCCCCTGACACCGCGCTTGACGACCGCTTCAAGCGGGTCAAGGCGAAGCTGACCGGCTATGTCGATCCCTATGCGACCACGCTCAACAAATATCCGGAGAGCGACCAGTCGATCTATGGCCATTACGCCCGGGCTTACGCCTGGCACAAAGCGGGCTATCCCGACAAAGCCGATGCGGAAACGCGCGCGCTGCTCAAGCTGAAGCCGCACGACCCCTATTTCCTGGAAATTCGCGGGCAGATCCTGCTCGAAGCCGGCCGGCCGGCCGACGCGCTGACGCCGCTCAAGGAAGCCACCGAGTTGTCGCAATACAACCCGCTGATCGCGACGACCTATGGTCACGCGCTGATCGCGACCGAGGACAAGACCAATTATCCCGAGGCGATCCGCGTCCTCAAGATCGCCACCAACAAGGACGACGACAATCCGTTCGGCTGGTTCCAGCTCGGCACCGCTTATGAATTGTCGGGCGACAGCGCCCGCGCCTCGCTCGCGGCCGCCGAACAGGCCAGCCTGACCGGCGAGACCGCGCGCGCCGTCGTCAGCGCCCGCACGGCGATGGCCAACCTGCCGCCCAACAGCTCGGACTGGATTCGCGCCCAGGATATCGCGATGACCGGCCAGAACGAACTTGACGACAAGAAGCACAAGAGAAGATGACCGGTTTCCTTTCTTCCCGTGCCGCGCTTCCGATCGTCGCGGCGCTCGCCGCCTTGCTCGGCGCCGGCGCGACCTGGCTGGTCCAGCGTCCGACCAATGGCGCCCAGATTCGCGACTATCTGCTGACCCATCCCGAAGTGTTGCCCGAAGCGATGCAGAAATTGCAGGAGCGCGAGGCGGCCGAGCAGTCGAAGCAGACCGGGGCGTTCATCGCCGCCAATCGCGACCGCATCTTTCCGGCATTGGGCAGCGCTTGGGCGGGCAATCCCAACGGCGATGTCACGGTCGTGGAATATCTCGATTACAATTGTGGCTATTGCCGCGCGAGTTTGCCGATTCTCGACAAACTGGTGGCTTCGGATCCCCAGGTGAAGGTCGTTTTCCGGGAGCTTCCGGTGTTGAGCGAGGAGAGCAAGGTCGCCGCGCGCTACGCCGTGGTCGCCGCCAAACAGGGCAAGTATCGCGCGCTCCACGATGCCCTCTATGCCGGCGGCCCGCTGAGCGACGCGAGCATGGATGCCGCCCTGCAAAAGGCCGGTCTCGACCCCGCGCAGACCAAGGCCGCCGCCAAGGCGCCCGAGGTGACCGGCATCATCGAGAACAATCTGGCGATGGCCGCGCCGCTCGGCATGTCGGGCACACCGACCTGGGTGATCGGCGACAAGGTGCTGTCGGGCATGCAACCGCTAGAGGCGATGCAGGCGGCGGTCGCGGCGGCGCGGAGAAAATAACCTGGGTTACGCCCGTTGCGCGCGCAACTGGCTGGTCCCATCTTCCCCGTCTCTAGGGGAATTGCATGACCGAACCGATCCTGAGCGTCCGCGGCGTTTCAAAGACCTATGCCTCGGGCGTCCACGCGCTCCACGCCGTCGATCTGGACATCGAGAAGGGCGAGATCTTCGCGTTGCTCGGGCCGAACGGCGCGGGCAAGACGACGCTGATCAGCATCATCTGCGGCATCGTCACGCCAAGCTCGGGTACGATCACCGTCGGCGGCAGCGACGCGATCCATCAGCCCAAGCGCGCACGGCGCCAGATCGGGCTGGTGCCGCAGGAACTCGCCACCGACATGTTCGAGACGGTCGAGGCGACCTGCCGCTTCAGCCGCGGGCTGTTCGGCCTGCCGCAGCATTCGGACCATATCGACGAGGTGCTCAAGGACTTGTCGCTCTACGACAAGCGCAAGTCGAAGATCATGGAGCTGTCGGGCGGCATGAAGCGCCGCGTGCTGATCGCCAAGGCGCTCAGCCACGAGCCCGACATCCTGTTCCTAGACGAGCCCACCGCGGGCGTTGACGTGAATCTGCGCCGCGACATGTGGAAACTGGTCCACAAGCTGCGCGACAAGGGCACCACGATTATTCTGACTACCCATTATATCGAGGAGGCCGAGGAAATGGCCGATCGCGTCGGCGTGATCTCGGGCGGCAAGTTGCTGGTGGTCGACGAGAAAGCCGCGCTGATGAAGAAGCTCGGCAAGCGCGAACTCGACATCGCGCTCAACGAAGCGATGAGCGGCCTGCCGGCCGATCTCGACGAATGGCATCTGAGCCTCGAAAACGAGGGCAAGACCTTGCGCTACGTGTTCGACGCCCAGGCCGAGCGGACCGGCATCCCCTCGCTGCTGCGCAAGCTCGGCGAAATGAATATCGGCTTCAAGGACCTCGAGACCTCGAAATCGAGCCTTGAGGACATCTTCGTCGATCTGGTGAAGGAGGGCGCGAAGTGAGTATGAACCTGTTCCTCCCCGCTTGCGGGGAGGGGGACCAAGGCGCGCAGCGGCTTGGTGGAGGGGCTTCTCCCTTCGCGAGTCCGTTGGCGCAAAGCCCCTCCACCATGCCTTCGGCATGGTCCCCCTCCCCGCAAGCGGGGAGGATGGCATGAATGTCCACGGCATCCTGGCCATCTACAAATTCGAGATGGCGCGTGCGCTGCGCACGCTCTGGCAAAGCCTGGTCACCCCGGTGATCACCACCAGCCTGTATTTCGTCGTGTTCGGCGGCGCGATCGGGTCGCGGATCAGCCAGGTCGGCGGGGTCGGCTATGGCAGTTTCATCGTCCCCGGGCTGATCATGCTCTCCTTGCTCACCCAGTCGATCAGCAATGCCTCGATCGGCATCTATTTCCCCAAGTTCACGGGCACGATCTTCGAACTGCTGTCGGCGCCGATCAACTCGATGGAGATGGTGCTGGGCTATGTCGGCGCGGCGGCGACCAAGTCGGTGATCCTCGGCCTGATCATCCTGGCGACCGCGGCGTTCTTCGTGCCGATCCCGATCCATCATCCGTTCGCGATGATCGCGTTCCTGCTGCTGACCAGCATCGCGTTCAGCCTGTTCGGCTTCATCATCGGGGTCTGGGCCAAGGGGTTCGAGCAACTGAACTTCGTCCCCGCCCTGCTGATCACGCCGCTCACCTTCCTCGGCGGCGCCTTCTACTCGATCGACATGCTGCCGCAGCCGTGGCGGACGGTCAGCCTGTTCAACCCGGTCGTGTATCTCGTGAGCGGCTTCCGCTGGAGCTTCTTCGACAAGGGCGATGTCGACATATTGGTCAGCCTGGCGGCGACCGGCGGATTCCTGATCGTTTGCCTCGGCGTGATCGCGTGGATTTTCCGGACGGGGTACCGATTGAAGAACTAGACTCGTTTTCTGACTGATTGAATCGAATGGGGATTCCCAAGCGGGTTGAGATCTGATTCAACCTGGTGGCTGGGGATGGAGGCCAGCGATCATGGCGAGACCCTATTCGAATGATCTCCGGGAGCGAGCGGCGTCGGCGGTGGCGTCGGGCCGCA
>NZ_JBQCCN010000139.1:0-27820 GCF_051962185.1 Sphingomonas sp. | reverse complement strand
CGAGTGGAACGACGCGATCGGCGAACCGCGACAGGTCGCCGCCGTGCAATCGCGCCCAGCCCGCCGGGGTCAGCCCGATGCCGATCAGCGTCCCGCTGCCCGCCGACACATAGCCGGCATGACTGCTCGGCCCGAAGAAGGCGGCCTCGGGTACCGGATCGACGGTCCGCCTCCCCAGCGTCACCGACCAGGGTTCGGCATCGATCGTGAAGCGGATATTGGGCCAGGCCGGAAAGAAGACGTCGTTGAAACGATCGTCGCAATGAGCCCTGGTCAGCTCATAACGATGATAACCCGAAATATAGCCGCGCAACGCCGGTGCCGGCAACCAGAAATCGACGGAAGCGGGCACCTTTTAGATCATTCTCGCGGGCGGTTGAACTGGGCGGCCTAGGTCGCGTCTCGACCCAACGCAATTACATCGAGCAAGTTGCGCTGGGCCATGACGAGCGTCGCGTCGGTTTCAGGCGAAGATGTCGCGTAATTCATCGCGCGGAGCGCCTTCCTTCCACGCCCTGAGCTCGACATAGACCGACGATTCCAGCGCGGCGATGGCGATCGCCGACAAGGCAGCCACACCACCCTGTACCAGGATGAAGCCAATTGGCGGGGCGGCCATGGTCATCGCGGGCGTGCCGAGCGCGCCTCTGATAACCGCGCCGATCGTCGCCGTCGCGATCCAGAAGATCAGCCACAAGACGAAGATCTGCCAACGCGCGCCCTTGGTCAGATCGAAACTGCGGTCGAACGCGCGCGTGCCCGCGCGCCCCTCGATCATCGCGGCGGGCATCGCCACGGTCAGCGCGACCATCTGGATGACGCCGGGTACCACCAGCAACACCGTCGCGGCCGCGACCGCAACCTCCATCATCAGGTTGAGTCCGATCAGCCGCGGCGAGGCCCGCAGCGCCTGGTACAAAGCGTCGGCGGCGTCGATCCGCCGGTCGTCCTCGTTTTCGATCGCCAGCCAGATAAGCGCTCCGCTGCACAAGGCCCCGAAAACGGCGCTGACCAATAGCGACAGAAGGTACGTGAGAAACTGGCCGCCTCCGCCGCCGCGTAAAGCGTGGAGGAGAGCGTCGCCGCCCGCCAGCCTGATAGGCACCGGTAGCGCGGCCAGCAGCAGCGCGATGATCGCGATCGCGCCGAGCCGCCGGCCCACCATATCGCCGGCGCGCGACAGCACGCGGCCGATGTGGAAATCGCGGCGCGACGATATCGATCCCGCTTCCGCCACGACCGCATCCTCCCGTCAGGCGAAGATCTCGCCGAGGCCCTGGACTTCCGGTCCTTCCTTGAGACCGCGCAGCTCGACATAGGTCGCCGCGGGAATCGCCCCGGTCAGCAATGTCTGCAGCGTCGTGCTGACCGCGCTGATGGCCGCCATCGGCAAGGCGATGCCCGACATGTCGCCGCTGCTGATCGTGAACGCCAGAACCATCCCGGTCAGCACGCTCGACAACATGAAGATCACGAGGGCGAAGCCAAGGCTGATCAGCAACACGAGGAAGATGCTGAAACGATTGCCGCTGGTCAGTTCGCTGCTCCGCCCGAGTGCGCCGAAGATGCCGCTGCGTTCGGCGACGACCAGCGGCGCCGCCACATACCATATCGTCGCCAGGATGATCGCCGGCACGATCAGGAAGAGCGCCGCGACCAGGCACGCCAGGGTGGTGACCACGGCAACGCCGATCAGCGGCAGCAGCCGGCGCAGGGCGGTGGCGAGGCAGTCGCCGAACCGCGCCGGCTCGCCACGGTTGAAAGCCAACGTCGCCCGCACGAGGGCACCCTGGGCCACTATCGTGAACAGCATCGCGACCGCGAATCCGCCCACGGTGATCATGACGAACTGGGCCGGTGTGACCAGGCCGGTGCCGATCTCCGCCTGTGCGGTCTGCTGGAAGAAGGTGACGAGCCCGCGCGGCAGTCCGGCGAACAGGAACGCGATACCGGTCATCGCCGCCAGGTTGCCGAAGATCGACCCGAAGGCCGTGTTGAGAATGCGCCCGATCGACATAAAGCCCCCCAATGCCCCGCTCGCAACCTGATCGGGGCCGCCGCCCCTGTCCAGAACAACTTGGTTCGAAAGGAAGTTTATCGGTTGCGCGCTTTCTCGCATGGGTTAAGCAAGGCACAGGTTTGTAGCGCAGGGGTAGCGTTTGGCCGGGGGGAATACGCATGGTGCCGCGGCCGCTGCCGACCGCTTCGCCGCGGCGCACCACGCGCTGCGCGCCGATCCGGCCGTGCAGTTCACGCTCGGTCCGCCGCCGACACCGCCCGAGCCCCCCGCATGGTTCAGGGGATTGGCGCACCTGTTCGACTGGCTCGGTCACGTACTGGCGCCGATCGGCCGCCTGCTCGCCTGGCTGACGGGCTTCATGCCGGCAGCGCTATGGGCCCAGGTGTTGTTATGGGGCGTCATCGTCGTCGCGCTGATCGCGCTCCTGTGGCTGATCGGCGAACGATTGCGTTCTGGTCAATGGCGCCTGCCGCGCCGCCGCGCGCGCGCCGCGACGCCGGTCGCGATCGAGGCGGAGGAGGAATGGCGGCCCGATGCCGCGCAAGGCCGCGCCTGGCTGGAAGAGGCCGACGAACTCGCCGCGCGCGGTCTGTTCGCCGAAGCGGTCCATCATCTGCTGTTCCGGTCGATCGAGGACATCCGTCATCGTCGCCCGCAGGTCGTGCGTCCCGCACTGACCAGCCGTGAACTGGCGGCCGCGAGCGCGATCCCGGCGGGCGCGCGCGACTTGTTCGCGGCGATCGCCCGCCAGGTCGAACGCAGCCTGTTCGGCGGCCGGCCGGTCGGGGCCGACGACTGGCAGGCGGCGCGGGCGGCTTATGCCGATTTCGCCATTCCCGGAGCGTGGAAGGCATGAGCGATCTGGCGATCGGCGGCGCGGGACAGGATGGCGGTACCTTCCGGTTGCGTACGGTCATCCTGTTGCTGGCGGTCGGCATCATCGGCTTTGTCGGCCTGCTGCTCAGCAACGCCTATCAATCGCCGAGCAGATCGAGCAACGGCGCCACCGCGCACGCGCTGTCGAACGGGGCCACCGGCTATTCCGGGATCATCCAGCTGGCGCGGGCGATGGGCAAGGACGTGCGCGTCATCCGCGACGACTCGGAACTCGGTTCGACCGGCCTGGTCGTCCTTACGCCGCCGCTCGCCAGCACGCCGCTGACCGACGTGCTGGCGCGGCGCGGCGACCTGCCGACACTCGTCATTCTGCCGAAATGGTCGACATCGCCGCTCCGGCCTGCCGGTCGTCCCGGCTGGGTGATGCGCTGGGGCCTGATCGACCGGAAGGAACCGGAAGGCGTGCTGGCGCCCAACAACAAGTTCGCCGTGACGCGCGCGCGCAGCGGCGGCCAGCCGCTGCGTTCGGCCGGGTGGATCACCGAGGATTTCGGGTTCGAGGCGCCGCGTCCGCTGCAGACGATCAGCGGCGCCAACCTCAAACCGCTGTTGACCGACGAGCAAGGCAACGTCGTCCTGGGCGAGATCGGCGACAAGTCCTTCTACGTGCTTGCCGACCCCGACATTCTGTCGAACATGGGCATGCGCGAGGAGAGCCAGGCACGCGCCGCGCTCGAGCTGCTCGATACGCTCAATCAGGACGGCCAGCGCGACTGGGCCTTCGACGTCACCCTGGCCGGGCTCGGCAAGGCCAAGAGCCCGCTGCGGCTCGCCTTCGATCCGCCGTTCCTGGCGATGACGCTGGCGATCGTCGTGGTGATGCTGCTCGCCGGCTGGCAGGCGTTCGCGCGCTTCGGTCCGCCCGCGCACCGCCCCCGCGCGATCGCGTTCGGCAAGGCCGCTTTGGTCGACAATGCGGCTGCGCTGATCCGCAAGGCGGGGCGCCAGGCGCGGCTCGGCGGGCGCTATGTCGAAGCGATCCGCGAACGCGCAACGATCGCGTTCGGCGTACCGTCGCGGCTGCGCGGCGCGGCGATCGACGCCTATCTCGACAAGCTTTCCGGGCGAGCGCGCTTCACCGAGCTCGCCCAGGCCGTGGGCGACGCGGACGACAAGGCCAGTCTGGTCGCCGCGGCGCGCGCGTTACACGATTGGCAGAAGGAGAAGGGTAAGTGACGGTCGAGGAAGTCCGCAATCTGGCGATGGCGATCCGCCAGGAAGTCGGCAAGGCCGTGGTCGGCCAGGAAGCGACCGTCGAGCTGATGCTCGTGGCGCTGTTCGCCGGCGGCCATATACTGCTCGAAGGACCGCCCGGTACCGCCAAGACGCTGCTCGCGAACAGCTTCGCGCACGCCGTGGGCCTGCAATTCGGGCGCATCCAGTTCACGCCGGACCTGATGCCGGGCGACATCATCGGCGCCAATCTGTTCAATTTTCAGACCAGCGAATTCACGCTGACGCGCGGGCCCATCTTCACCGACCTGCTGCTCGCCGACGAGATCAACCGTACCCCGCCCAAGACCCAGGCGGCGCTGCTCGAGGCGATGCAGGAGCGCACCGTCACGATCGACGGCGAAAGCCTACCGCTCGGCGATCGTTTCATGGTGGTGGCGACGCAGAATCCGATCGAGCAGCAGGGCGTCTATCCCCTGCCCGAGGCGCAGCTCGACCGTTTCCTGTTCAAGCAGACCGTCGATTACCCTTCAGCCGCCGAGGAACGGAAGATCATCGCGACGCACGGCGCCAAGGTCGGCGCGATGGAGCCCGAAGGCTGGGGGGTCGAACACCGCACCGACGCCGCGAAGATCGGCGAGGCGGTCGCGGCGGTCGGCACCGTGCGGCTGGTCGACGAGGTGATCGACTATATCGCGGCGCTGATCCGCGGCACGCGCGACGTCGCCGACCTGGAGAGCGGCGCCAGCCCGCGCGCCGGCGCGATGCTCGCGGGTGCGGCGCGAGCGCGAGCGGCGATCGACGGGCGCGACTTCGTCATCCCCGACGACGTCAAGCAGCTCGCGCCCGCGCTGCTTCGCCACCGCCTGATCCTGTCGCCGGCCGCGGAGATCGACGGACGGGTGGTCGAGGAAGTGGTTCATTCGATCATCGAGACGATCGAGGCGCCGCGGTGAGGATGGACTCCGTCGGCTCCCTCGGTCGTCATGCCGGGCTCGCCTCGGCATCCACCGGGCGGCAAGCAGGTGCGCTCGAGCTTCCCGCCTTGCGCTTGCGGCACCGTGGATGCCGGCACAAGGCCGGCATGACGGTTAGGGATCGAGGCCACCACAAACCGTGTTCCGCTAGGTTGGCTGAAGGGACGCCGCGGTGATCTATCCCACGCGCATGGCGGTGCTGGCGGCGGCGGCGGGGGCTCCCGTCGCGTTGCTGATCGCCGTGCTCGTACCCGATCATTGGTATGCCGGGATCGCATGGCCCGTCGCGATCCTGCTCGGCGCGCTGATCGATGCGCTGCTCGCACTGCCGGCGTCGCGGATCGCGACGGGACTCACCCTGCCGCGCAGCGCCAGCGTCGGCGAGACGGTCGAGGCGGTGATCAGCGTCGAAGGGCCGCCGCGCGGCGGCCCCGGCGTGGTTCAGGTGGCGATCGCCGTCGACCCGCTGGTATCGCTGGAGGATGACGGCCGCGCCAACGTGCGGCTCGATCGCGGCAGGGGCGCGACCGCACTGCCGGTGGCGACGCAGCGCCGCGGCACCGCGCGCTTCGCGACCGTTTGGGTTCGCTGGCGCGGGCCGCTCGGGCTGGTCTGGCGTCAGAAGCACATGGCGAGCGAGGCCGCGCTCGCGATTCTGCCCGATATCCGGCCGGTCCATGAGCGGGGTGCCCGAATCTTCCAGCGTCACGCCCTGCAAGGGTTGATGACCCAGCTCGACCGCGGCGACGGTACCGATTTCGACGCTTTGGTCGAATATCGCTCGGGCATGGACCGCCGCGCGATCGACTGGAAACAGTCGGCGCGGCACCTGAAGCTCCACGCCAAGGAATATCGCACCGAGCGTAACAATCAGATCGTCTTCGCGATCGATTCGGGCCGCCAGATGTCGGAGCCGGTCGCCGGTATCCCGCGGGTCGACCGCGCGGTCGCGGCGATGCTGCTGACCGGTTGGGTGGCGCTGAAGCTCGGCGACCGCGTCGCGCTCCATTCGTTCGACTCGCGCCCGCGCATCGCCAGCGGGCTGATCTCGGGCGCGTCGGCCTTTCCCGAGCTCCAGCACCTCGCCGCCGGCATCGACTATTCGGGCGACGAGACCAATTACACCTATGCGCTGACCACGCTCGCCGCGCGGCTGACCCGACGCTCGATGATCGTGATGTTCACCGAGTTCACCGACCTGACCAGCGCCGATTTCATGATCCGCGCCGCCGCCCGGCTGGTCGAGACGCACCTTCTGCTGATCGTCGTGCTGCGTGATGAGGAACTCGAAACGATCGTCGACCGCACGCCCGACACCGCCGACGACATCACCCGCGCCGTCACCGCGGCGGGACTCCTCAAGGACCGACTGCTCGCGCTGACCCGGCTCCGCCACCTGGGCGCACATGTCATCGAAAGCGATTATGATCGCGTCGCCGACCGGCTGGTCGAAGGCTATGTCGACCTCAAGCGGAGGAACCTGTTGTGACCGCCTATGTCGATGTCCGCACGCCGTTGGTCAACGCGACGCGCTTCCGCGCCGCGCACGAGGCCGATTGGGACCAGCTCGACAAGATCCTGACGCTGATCGAGAATCGCGGCGTCGGCGCGGTGCCCGACCAGCAATTGCTCGTCCTGCCGCTACTCTATCGCGCCGCGCTGTCGTCGCTGTCGGTGGCGCGCGAGACCTCGCTCGACCGCGCGCTGATCACCTATCTCGAGCACCTTTGCACCCGCGCCTATTTCCAGATCTACGGTGTCCCCACGTCGCCGGCGAAGCAGCTCGCGCATTTCTTCGCGCGCGGCTGGCCGCAGGCGGTTCAATCGCTGTGGAAGGAGACGCTGATCTCCCTGCTGCTGACCATCGCGGGGGCGGTGGTGGCCTATCTGCTGATTGCGCACGATCCGTCCTGGTTCTACGCGATGATCCCCGACGGGATGGCGGAAGGACGCGATCCGACGGCGAGTGCCGAGTTGCTCCGACAGACGATCTATGACGGGGGCAAGGATGCGCAGCAGAGCGCACTCGCCTTCTTCGCCTCCTTCCTGTTCACCCACAACGCCCAGATCGCGATCTTCGCCTTCGCTCTGGGGTTCATGTTCTGCGTCCCTACCGCCGGGCTGATCGTTTATAACGGGCTGATGCTCGGCGCGATGGTCGAGCTTTTCGTGTCGAAGGGCCTTGGGTACGGCTTCGTCGGCTGGCTGACGATCCACGGCACCACGGAGATGTTCGCGATCATCCTCTCCGGCGCGGCGGGTTTCCGCATCGGCCTCGCCATCGCCTTTCCCGGTCGATTGTCCCGGACCGACGCCGCGGTCGCGGCCGGGCGATCGGCGGCGACCGCGATGGGCGGCACCGTGATCATGCTCGCGATCGCCGGGCTGCTCGAAGGGATCGGGCGCCAGACCATCACCAGCGACGAGGCACGCTACGCGATAGGCATCGCGATGCTGGTCGGCTGGCTGGTTTATTTCTATCTGCCGAGAGGGAAGCGCGATGGCGCGGCCGCCTAGCAGGGTATCGATCGCCGCGCTCAGGCGGCGCTTCATCACGCCAGAGGGCGTCGACCTCAATATCGAGCTCGGCTCGGCGGGCGCCCGCGCGGGCGCGTTTCTGCTCGACGGGATCATGATGATCGCGGTGCTGGTGGTCCTGACCATCGCGATAGGCATGATGGCCATGGCGTCGCAGTCGGTCCTGATGCTCGGCTTGTGGATCGTCGGCTTCTTCATCCTCAGGAACGGCTGGTTCACGCTGTTCGAAATGGGTGCGCGCGGCGCGACGCCGGGCAAGCGGATCGTCGGCCTGCGCGTCGTTGCGCGCGACGGCGCCCGACTGACCGGAGGCGCGGTGATCGCGCGCAATGCGATGCGCGAGATCGAGGTGTTCCTACCGATCTCCTATTTCTTCGCATCGGTGGGCGCAATGCTCACCGGGGGCGACATCCTGCTACCGCTGCTCGCGCTCGCCTGGAGCATGATCTTCCTGTTCTTCCCGCTGTTCAACCGCGACCGCCTGCGCGTCGGCGACCTGCTCGCCGGAACCTGGGTGGTGCATCGCGCCAAGGCTCAGCTCGGCCACGATCTTGCCGCATCGGCGGCCGAGAGCACGCGGCCGCGGCGCACGTTCAGCAATGCGCAGCTCGACCTCTACGGCATCTACGAATTGCAGACCCTCGAGGAAGTGCTGCGCGGGGGGCAGAACGACGCGATCGTCACCGTCGCCGCCGCGATCCGACGCAAGGCCGATATTCGCGACGACGGCGACGATTATGGTCTGCTGTCGGATTATTACGCCGCGCTGTGCGCCCGGCTGGAGCGCGACATGATGGTCGGCCTGAGGCGCGAGGACAAATATTCCAAGGCGACGCGCGCGGCGTAGCTTCAGCCGCTGGTCCGGACCGACAGCGGAGCGAAGCGCGCGACCTGGCGGCCAATCAGGCACAATTGATCGAGCACGGCGGCATCGGTCACCCCGCCCTGGTCGTCGAACCGCGTGATCTGGGTATTGATCGCCGCCGCGAACGGCGTCGGCCAGCCGCGCAGCGCATGGACGATCGAGCGCAGCGCGGCGATCGTCGATCCGGTCGCCTGCCAGCCGTACGCGGTGGCGATCAGCCCGACCGGCATGTCGGCGAGATAGGGGCGTTCGTCCTTCGCGGTTTCCTCGAGCAGGTCGAGCGCGTTCTTGACCACGCCGGAGATGCTGCCGTGATAGCCCGGGCTGGCGATGATCACGCCCGAGGCGGCACGCACCGCGTCGACGAATTCGCGCTCCTGCGATGTCCGGGTGGTCGCGCGCGGATCATAGAGCGGCAGCCGCGCCATGTCGCCGCCGCCGAACAAGCGCGTGGCATAGCCTTCGCGCTCGACCGCATCGAGCGCGATCCTGAGCGCGCGCTCGGTCGAGGAGACCGCGCCGATCGTTCCACCGATTCCAACGATCAACGGTTTGCCCGGCATCCCTGCTCCTTCGCCACTCACAGCCCTGCGATAGCCTCCATGCGATCGATCTGCTACAGCGGGATTGCACGGCCTGTATTATTCGAGTAATACGCCTATGGCCTTCCGGGCCGTGTGGAAGCGATGGATGCGCGACGACCCCTTTGACGGCAGCCGACGACCCGACCCCCGTTGGGGAGCGCATTCGGCCTATCCCGACGACTATCTGAGCCAGGCGGCGACCGCGGTCCCGCCCGACGCGACGAGCGCGCCGGGTCAGACCGCCGCGCCCGACATCGGCTACACGACCAACCTGCCCGTGGTGCGCAAAAAGCGCCGCTGGGGCCGCATTCTCGTGCGCACGCTGGCCGCCTGCGTGATCCTGTTCGTGATCCTGGTCGGCTGGCTCGCCGTGACCGCTCCCTTGTCGAAGTCGCTGCAGCCGCCGACGCCGCCGTCGGTCACGTTGCTCGCGGTCGACGGCACGCCGATCGCGCGGCGCGGCGCCACCGTCGACAAGCCGGTCGACGCATCGAAACTACCCAAATACGTGCCCGAGGCGTTCATCGCGATCGAGGACCGCCGCTTCTATTCGCATTGGGGCGTCGACCCCTGGGGAATCATGCGCGCCATGGTGCACAACATGATGGCCGGCGGCGTGCGCGAAGGCGGCAGCACGATCACGCAGCAACTCGCCAAGAACGCCTTTCTAGATTCGGACCGCACCGCCGGGCGCAAATTGCGCGAGATGCTGATCGCTTTCTGGCTGGAGGCGTGGCTGTCGAAGAACGACATCCTGTCGCGCTATCTGTCGAACGTCTATTTCGGCGACAACGTCTATGGCCTGCGCGCGGCCTCGCTCCATTATTTCAACGTCGAGCCCGAGCATCTGAGCGTCAGCCAGGCGGCGATGCTGGCGGGGCTGGTCAAGGCGCCGTCGAAGCTGGCGCCGACCGGCAATCTGCAAGGCGCGCAGGCCCGCGAGAAGGTCGTGCTCGGCGCGATGGTCGCGGCCAATTTCCTGACCAGGGACCAGGCCGACGTGCGGCTCGCCTCGCTCCGCGTGCGGCCGGTCAAGGAATTGCCCGACGGCACCTATTTCGCCGACTGGGTGCTGCCCGAGGCGCGCGACACGCAAGGCGACCTCAGCCAGGAGACCAAGGTCGTCACCACGCTCGAACCGCGCTTGCAAAAGGCCGCCGAACGCGCGGCCAAGCGCGCCGGGCTGCGCCAGGCACAAGTCGCGATCGTCGCGATGCGCCCCGACGGCCGCGTCGTCGCGATGGTCGGCGGTAAGGACTACAAATCGAGCCCGTTCAACCGCGCGACGCAAGCGCGGCGCCAGCCGGGTTCGACCTTCAAATTGTTCGTCTATCTGGCGGCGATGCGCGCCGGCATGACGCCCGACGACACGATCGAGGACGAGCCGGTCACGATCGCCGGCTGGAGCCCCAAGAACAGCGACGGCCGCTACGAAGGCAAGATCACGCTGCGTCGCGCTTTCCAGAAATCGAGCAACGTCGCCGCCGCGCGGCTGATCCAGAAGGTCGGCGTCGACAATGTCATCAAGGCCGCGCGCGACCTCGGCATCTCGACCCCGATCCCGCGCGAGGCGTCGATCGCGCTCGGCACCTCGACCGTGTCGCTGCTCGAACTGACCAGCGCGTTCGCGGCGATCGCCAACGACGGCTATCCGGTCAGCGCGCGCGGGATCGAGGCGACCGAGGGCAAGGCCTGGTATTCGAACATCATCGGCGGCACGCATTCGCTCGGCGGCAATGTCCGCGACGAGATGCTCGACCTGCTGTCGTCGTCGACCGAGGGCGGCACCGGGCGCGGCGCGCTGCTGTCGGTGCCGACCTATGGCAAGACCGGCACGACCCAGGACAGCCGCGACGCCTTGTTCGTCGGCTTCGCCAAGGATCTGGTGGTCGGGGTGTGGGTCGGTAATGACGACAATACGCCCAACGCCGGCCTGTCGGGCGGCGGTATCCCGGCGCGAATCTGGAAGGATTTCATGCAGAACGCGCTCGGCATCGCCCCGCCGCCGCCGGCGGTCGTCCCGGCGACGACCGACGACGACAACATGATCGACGGCGACGACGACGGCACGACGATCGATCCGGGCACCGGGCCGTTGCCGGTCGAGGGCAATATCTCGGGCCTGGGGGTCAATTTGCAGGTCAGGCGCGATGGCACCATGCGCCTGTCGCCGGCCCCCGACACCGGCGACCGCCCGCCGCGCCCGCCCGAGGGCGATGAGGGGCGGTAGGCTCTGATTACCCTCTCCCGCTTGCGGGAGAGGGGGGGCCGCCGCGAAGCGGTGGAGGGTGAGAGTCTTCTTTCTTCTGGGGTTTCAATCGCCTGGAAGAAGAAAGAAGACCCTCACCCAAACCCTCTCCCGCAGGCGGGAGAGGGCTTAAGTTTTCCTCTTCCCTCATCGGCCTTCATCGCGGATGAACCCCGCCATGCGCTTCTTCTCCGACAATGCCGCCCCGGCCTGCCCCGCCGTGATCGACGCGATCGCCGCCGCCAACGTCCTCGACACCGCTTATGACGGAGACCGCTGGTCGAAACAGCTCAACGGGCGGTTCTCCGACCTGTTCGGCACCCAGGTCGACGTGCTGTGGACGCCGTCGGGCACTTCGGCCAATTGCCTCGCGCTGGCTGCGCTGTGCCAGCCGCACGGCGCGGTGATCTGCCACCGCGAAGCGCACATCAACAATGACGAGGCCGGGGCGCCGGGCTTTTACCTCCTTGGGGCGAAGCTGCTGCTGGCCGAGGGACCCGGCGCCAAGGTGACGCCGAAGGCGGTCGAGGGCGTGCTCGCCGGCATCCGCAACGACGTCCATCAGGTCCAGGCGCATGCGCTGTCGATCACCAACGCGACCGAATACGGCCTGACCTACACGCCCGACGAGGTCGCGGCGCTGGGCGATCTCGCCAAGGCGCGCGGGCTCGGCTTTCACATGGACGGCGCACGCTTCGCCAATGCCGTGGTGCATTCGGGCGCAGACCTCGCCGACCTGACCTGGCGCGCCGGGGTCGATGCGCTGAGCTTCGGCTTCATCAAGAATGGCGGAATGACCGCCGACGCGCTGGTGTTCTTCAAGCCCGAGTTGGCGGCCGCAAGCCATTATCGCCGCAAGCGCGCGGGGTTGCTGGCGTCGAAGGGCCGTTTTCTCGCCGCGCAGATCCTGGCGATGCTCGACAACGACGTGTGGCGGGCCAACGCCCGCGCCTCGAATGCCGGCGCGGCGTTGCTCGCGCGCGCGGCGGGCGACCGTCTGGTCTATCCGGTAGAGGCCAACGAGGTGTTCCTGCGCGCGACGCCCGAGGAAGCGGCGAGTCTCCGCGCCCTGGGCTTCGACTTCTACGACTGGGCGCCGGGCGAAGTGCGGCTGGTGACGTGCTGGGACCAGGCCGAGGACGCGATCCGCCCGCTGGCCGACGCGATCGCGGCGTTGCCGTAAATTCTCTCCGCTAACTTTCCTCCCCCGCTCGCGGGAGAGGGTACTCCTCGGGTCCATAGGCCCAGCTTGTCACCGCACAAGCACAAGCCGGGTTGTTGCTGCCGCCTACCGGAGTAGAGCGGGCGCGTGCTCCAGCCGCCCGACATCAAGCCCCGCTCCACCACGCTCGCCGTGCTGGTGCCGTTCGGCATCGTCACGCTGATCTGGGGATCGACCTGGCTGGTGATCCGCGACCAATTGGCGGTCGTGCCGCCGAGCTGGTCGGTGACCTATCGCTTCCTCGTCGCCGGCATCTGCATGGCCGGATGGGCGGTATGGCGGCGAGACAGCTGGCGGATGGGCGTGCGCGGCTTCGCCTTCTCCGCGGTGCTGGGGCTGATGCAATTCTGCCTCAATTTCAATTTCGTCTATCGCGCGGAGGAACATGTCACCTCGGGCCTGGTCTCGGTCGTGTTCGCGATGCTGCTGATTCCCAACGCGCTGTTCGGGCGAATCTTCCTCGGCCAGAAGCTGGGGCGTCAGCTGATGATCGGCTCGGCCGTCGCGATGGCCGGCGTGGTCCTGCTGTTCGTGCGCGAGGCGCAGGTCGATCCGCATGGGCCGGGCCAGGTGCTCGCCGGGATCGGCTTCACGTTGTGCGCGATCCTGTCAGCCTCGACCGCCAACGTCATGCAGGCGACCCCGACCGCCGCCAGATACCCGATGGGCACGATGCTGGCGGTGGCGATGCTGGTCGGCGCCGCGCTCGACGCGCTGTTCGCCTATGCGACCGTCGGCCCCCCGGTGATCGAGCATCGCGCGGTCTATCTGCTCGGTATTCTCTATCTCGGCGTGTTCGCCTCGGCGCTCGCCTTCCCGCTCTATTTCGGCGTGCTGCGCGCGATCGGCCCGGCCAAGGCGGCCTATTCGAGCGTGATCGTCCCGGTCATCGCGATGATGCTGTCGACCCTGTTCGAGGGCTATCGCTGGTCGGGCCTGGCGATCGGCGGCGCCGCGCTCGCCGCGTTCGGGCTGATCATCGCGCTCAAGGCGCGCAGGCCCAACCGGTAATCGGCATAGGCCGGCCGCCAGCCGAGCGCCCGCTTCGCCTTGAGGTTCGAGACGCGCCGGTTCTCGGCATGAAAGGCACGCGCCTCCGGCGTCAGCGTATCGAGCGGCACGATCGATGGCGGCGCAATGCCGAGCAACGACGCCGCGAACTCGATTACCCTATCCTGGCTCGCCGGCAGGTCGTCGGCGAGATTGTACGCCCCCGGCGGCGCCTCGAATCCGGCGAGCACGCCCGCGGCAAGATCGTCGACATGGATGCGGCTGAACACTTGCCCGGTGATGCCGGTGCGATGCGCGCGCCCCGCCCGCACGCGGTCGAGCGGCGATCGGCCGGGCCCGTAGATGCCGGGCAGCCTGAACACGCGCGCGCCCAACGACAGCCAGTCGGCATCGGCGCGATTGCGCGCCTCGCGCCGTCCGCGGATCGGCGCGCTTTCGTCGACCCAGGCACCGCCGGCATCGCCATAGACGCCGGTCGAGGACAGATAGCCGAGCCATTTACCGCCGTCCGCCAGCGCCGCCCCGTAGCGCGCGAGCACCGGGTCGACCTCGCCCGGCGGCACCGAGGACAGGATGTGCGTCGCCTGATCGATCGCCGCGATCACGCGCTCGCGGTCATCGAAATCGAGGTTGCCTGCGCTTCCCGTCGCGGCGATCTCCCACCCGTCGAGCCGGGTGGCGATGGCGCTCGCCGCATAGCCTAGCCCGAAGATCAGGATCCTGGCCAAGGCGCTCAGCCGCGAACCGGCCGGCGTCGGGTGGAGCGGGCATATCCGGAAGAGCGTATCGACGGCATATCCGCCGCGATACGCTCGTCCGGTTCGTTTTAGAAAGCGGTTATTCCATTGGGCGTGCCGAGCCCGGTGGGCCCGTCATAGCCCGCGCGCGCGGTGCAGAAATACGTCCCGCCGCAACTGCCGTTGCTGCCCGACGTCACGTCGTACAGCGCGCCGGTGTGCGCATAGGGATCGCTGCCGTAATTCACCGCGGCGCCGTTCACCCCGTAGATGCCGCCGATCAGCGGCGCGGCGACGCTGGTGCCGCCGAACACCAGCCAGGCCGGCTTGCCGCCATTGCCGGGTCCATAGACCGCGACGCCGGTCGCCGGGTCGGCGACGGCCGAGACATCGGCCTCCATCCGCATCGCGCAGCCGCCGTCGAGCTGCCAGCTCGGCTTGCTGTAGATCGTGCTGCAGCCGCTGCCGGCGCCGCTCCAGGCCGTTTCGCCCCAACCGCGCGCGCTGGTATTGCGCTTGAGCGATGTGCCGCCGACCGCGATGACGTGCGGCGAGGACGCGGGAAACTGCACGCCGTAACCATTGTCGCCGGAACTGACGGTGACCGCCACGCCGATATGGTCATAGGCCGATTCATAGGCCTGCGATCCGCTCTCGCCGCCGCCGTAGCTGTTGCTGATGACGCGTGCGCCCAGCGACGCCGCGGTATTCACCGCCGCCGCCAGATCGGCGAAGCTCGCCGAATTGGCCTCGACCAGGATGATCTTGCACCCCGGGCACATCGCGCTGACCATGTCGAGATCGAGTGCGGTTTCCTGGGCCCAACCATTGTTCTGGCGCGGATAACTACCCTTCACGCCGGCCTGGTTGTATTTGGCGAAACAGCCGTTCCCGGTGGTGCAGGCGGGCAGGCCGAAGGTCGAGCGATAGGTCGCCAGATCGCTTTCGGCATTGGTGTAGCCATAAGCGTCCACGATCGCGACGGTGGTCGTGCTGCTGCCTTGACCGGTGATATTATAGGCCGCGCGCAGGTCGGCCGGCTTGAGCCCCGACGGCGTGACATTGGGCCCGGCGTCGCGCTCGATCGGCTTGCCCTTGTCGTCGGTGACGATCCGAGCGTGGCACCGCGCCGTCTCCGGGCCGACGGGGCCCGGGCAAACCGCCGCGTGATAGACGTTACCGGACTTCAGCAGGCCCTGGGCCGATTGTGCTTGAAGCAGGCTTGCCGGAACGCCGGCCATGAGTGCGAACGCCGCGATCGAAGCAGCAAGACGTTTCATGCCCCTCTCCTCATCGACACCATGTCGATAGCGCGTCAATCTTGCATGGCCGCCCCCGCCCGGCAATCGAATTAAATGCCTAAATGATTATATAACCATCGTTATATTTGGTTTCCTTGGCTATTCGCAATCGTCCGGCAAGACCTCCTCGGTATCCGACGACCAAACCAAATATCCCTCTGGCCCCACGCGACCGTTCCGCCCTATTTCGCACCGACGCCACCGAAATAGCCGCCGAAATAATCGGCCTTGTTCCAGCGCGGCCGGTCATCGTTATCGGCGATCTCTCGCGCGATCGTGTAATTGACCGTCACGAAGCGCACGCCCTGCGCCCAGTCGAGCGGCTGGGAAAGGTCATCCGACGGCCGGTGATAATGATTGGCCATGAAATCGGCCCACGCGGCCTTGCCCGGCCCCTTTTCGCCCGGCCACAGGAAAACCGAGGGAATGCCCTTCTGGACGAAGCGGAAATGGT
Organism: Sphingomonas sp.; assembly: GCF_051962185.1. Lineage (GTDB taxonomy): Bacteria > Pseudomonadota > Alphaproteobacteria > Sphingomonadales > Sphingomonadaceae > Sphingomonas. Next base: position 11,793 of record NZ_JBQCCN010000139.1, on the reverse strand, counting down.
CGGAACGGACGAAGATGCCTTCCTCCGGCATCGGGTCGGGCGACATGGACACCCCGACCGAGGCGACCGCGCGCTCGACGATCGGGCCCAGCGTGGAGCGCGGCGCGCCGAACACCACCATGTCCTCGAACGGATAGGTGATCAGCGGCATGTCGAGATTGACGTCGGCGACGATCGACTTGAGCGGGACGGTCGGGTTGTTGGCGAAATAGTCGGAGCCGACCAGCCCCTTTTCCTCGGCGGTCACCGCCAGGAACATGACGGTCCGGCGCGGCGGCTTGCCCGAGGCGGCGAAACGCTTGGCTTCCTCGATCAAGCTGGCGATGCCGATGGCATTGTCCTCGGCGCCGTTGTTGATCGTATCGCCGGTCTTGTCGGGCCGGCCAACGCCGATATGGTCGAGATGCGCCGACAGGATGACGACCTGGTCCTTGAGCGCGGGGTCGCTGCCCGGGATGACGCCGATCACGTTCGACGACGGCATCGGCCGGGTCTCGGTCTTGATCGCAACCGACAGGCTGCCCTTGAGCACGACCGGCTTGAAGACGGCATTGTCGCTGTCCGCCGCCTTGCGCACCTGATCCCAGCTCGTCGTCGCGCCGGCGAACATCCTGGCTGCGGCAGTGGCCGACACGGTGCCGAGTACGGGAACGCCGTCGGCGCCGCCGGTCGCCTTGCCGGTGGACCAGGTCACGCGCTCGCGGTCCCACAGCCGCGCCAGCGCGGACACCGGGAAGCTGGCGCGACCGATGCGCGGGCTTTCGATCTGAATGGCACCAATGGCGCCATGCTCGGCGGCGATCCGCGCCTTGGTCGCCGCGCCCGAGAAGAAGGCGCGTTCCTCGCCGTCGTAATTGGTCGGCGCGCCGCCGACGAAGGCGACGATCTTTCCCTTCACGTCGACGCCACGATAATCGTCGCGCTTATAATCGGGCGCGACGATGCCGTAGCCGACGAACACGATCGGCGCCGTCAGGGTGGTTTCCGCCTTGGCCGCGTTGGGCGAAGGCACGAAATCCTGGCCGAACACCAGGGTCTGCGGCTGGCCGCCGGCCGGCGTCCAGACGAAATTGCCCTTGTCGGCGAGCTTGTAGCCGATCAGCGGCACGTGCTGCAGATAGCCGCCCTCGTCGCCGGCGGGGCGCAAGCCGGCGGCGTAGAATTGCGCCGCGACATATTGCGCGGCGATATCGAATTCATGGCTCCCCGCCTCGCGCCCGCGCATCGCGTCGGACGCCAGGAACATGACGTGCGCTATCATCGCCGCCTGATCGGCGGGGAGCGTTGCGTTGACCCGCGCGTTGATCGATGCCGCGCTTTCCTTCTGGGGAGCGATCGGCTCGATCGGAACGGCCCCATCGGTCTGCGCAACCGCGGTCCCGGCGGCGAGCATCAATGCGGCTGCGCCGATCAGTCTGAACATGGCTTTCCTCTTGGCTGTCCCGGTCACGGGGCTTAGGGTCCGAACTCGGCCACCGCAACCGCTGTGACGGAGCGAATTTTGGTGCGCAGGTAGGACCGAGGAGAGAGCGATGCCAAAGCATCGTGATCGACGAGCGACGCCCCTGTGCGCCAAAAGGTGCCCGCCGCGAAGCGGTCGTCCGGAGAGCGGCGCTGGTCTTCGTCGCTTGCTAGCGCGTAGCTTTGGCTACGCGACTGCGCCGCGCTCCTTGCCAGCGCCGCTCTCCGGGCGATCACTGCCGTTGCGGTGGCCGAGCTCGGGCCCTAGCAGACCGGATAAGGTTGGCAATCGCGTCTTGTGCGAGTGATACAGCCATAACGTAGAACCGCACGGAAACCACATGATCGACGCCCAATCCGCCCTCGCCAATCCATCGGTCACGCGTCGCGAGGACTATCAGGCGCCCGATTGGCTGGTTCCGGACATCGCGCTCGATGTCGATCTCGATCCAGCCACCACGCGGGTGAGGGCGGCACTCGACGTGACGCGCAACGGCGATCACGATCGGCCGCTCCGGCTCGATGGCGGCGGCTTCTCGCCGCTTTCGGTCAGTGTCGACGGCAATCCGCACAACGACTGGCGGATGGAAGACGACCAACTGGTCATCGACCTGCCGACCGGCCGGCATCGTGTCGAGACCGAGGTCGAGATCCATCCCGATCGCAACACCCAATTGATGGGCCTCTACGCGTCCGGCGGAAACCTCTGCACGCAGTGCGAGGCGGAAGGCTTCCGCCGTATCACGTTCTTCCCCGACCGGCCGGACGTGCTGGCGCGCTATTCGGTGAAGATGACCGCCGACAAGAAACGCTTTCCGATCCTGCTCGCCAATGGCGATCCGATCGCCTCGGGCGATTTGGGCGACGGCCGCCATTGGGCCGAGTGGCGCGATCCCTTCCCCAAGCCGAGCTACCTATTCGCGATGGTCGCGGGCGATCTCGCCGCCAATCGCGCGACCTTCACCACCATGTCGGGGCGCACGGTCGAGCTCGGCATCTGGGTGCGCAAGGCCGATCTGGCGAAGACCGAGCACGCGCTCCACGCGCTCCAGCTGGCGATGGCCTGGGACGAGCAGGTCTATGGCCGCGAATACGATCTCGACGTGTTCAACATCGTCGCGGTCGACGATTTCAATTTCGGCGCGATGGAGAACAAGGGGCTGAACATCTTCAACAGTCGCTATATCCTGGCCGATCCCGACACCGCGACCGATTACGATTACGACGCGATCGCCGCGGTCGTCGCGCACGAATATTTCCACAATTGGTCGGGCAATCGCGTCACCTGCCGCGACTGGTTCCAACTGAGCCTCAAGGAAGGCTTCACCGTCTTTCGCGACCAGAGCTTCTCCGCCGACCAGGGATCGGCGGCGGTCAAGCGAATCGAGGATGTGCGCAGCCTGCGCGCGAGCCAGTTTCCCGAAGACAATGGCCCGCTCGCCCACCCCGTGCGCCCCGAAAGCTATATCGAGATCTCGAACTTCTATACCGCGACGATCTACAACAAGGGCGCCGAGCTGATCCGGATGATGGCGACGATCCTGGGCAAGGATCGCTTCCGCACCGCGACCGACCTCTATTTCGACCGGTTCGACGGGACCGCGGCGACCTGCGAGGATTTCGTCCGCTGCATGGAGGAAGGCGGCCGGGCCGACTTCGCCCAGTTCCGCCGCTGGTATTCGCAAGCCGGCACGCCGCGCGTCTCCGCCGCGCTCGATCATGATGCAGGATCGGGCCGCGCCACCTTGCGCCTGGCCCAGCGCACGCCGCCGACTCCCGGGCAGGCGGACAAGCAGCCGATGGTCCTGCCGCTCAAGATCAAATTGTTCGGCGGCGCGACCGGCGCGGCGCTTGGCGAGGAGCAGCTCTATCTGCTCGACCAGCCGGAGAGCGAGATCGTGTTCGAGGGCGTGAGCGAGGCGCCGGTGCTGTCGATCAATCGCGGCTTCTCCGCCCCGGTGATCGTCGAGAGCGACCGATCCGCCGCCGACCTCGCCTTCCTGTCGGCGCACGACGACGATCCGTTCGCCCGCTACGAGGCGATGCAGCAATTGATGCTCGATACCCTGGTGACCGCGACCGAGCTCGGCCGCGCCGATCATGGCCCGGTGATCGAGGCGGTGCGCCGCACGCTCGAGGATCCCGCGCTCGATCACGCCTTCGTCGCCGAGGCGGTGCTGCTGCCGTCGGACAGCTTCATCGGCGACCAGTTCGAGACGGTCGATCCCGAGGCGGTGTTCCGTGCCCGCGAGGCGTTGCGCCGCGATCTCGGCAAGACGCTCGCGCCGCTGTGGCGCCAGGCCTATGCCGACGCCTCGACCGACGCGCCGTTCGTCTATTCGCCGGCGGCCAAGGCCGATCGCCGGATGCGCACCGTGGCGCTCGGCTATATCGCCGCCTCGGGCGCCGAGGACGCCTTCGACGTCGCCTTTGCGCAATTCGAGAAGGCGGACAACATGACCGACCGCATGGGGGCGCTGACCACGCTCGCCAGCGGCAATTCGGACAAGCGCGTCGCGGCGCTCGACATCTTCTACAATCGCTATTCGACCGACGCGCTGGTGCTCGACAAATGGTTCCAGACCCAGGCCCTGTCGGCACGCGACGATACGCCGGCGGTGGTGGAGGAACTGGCACGGCACCCCGATTTCACCTTGGCCAATCCCAATCGCGCGCGCTCGCTGATCGGGGCGTTCAGCGTCAACCAGCGTGCGTTCCACGCCGCGGGCGGGGCCGGCTATCGCTTCCTGGCCGACAATCTGATCGCGCTCGATCGCCTCAACCCGCAGACCGCGGCGAAACTGCTGCCACCGCTCGGCCGCTGGCGGCGGTTCGACGAGACCCGCGCCGCGCTGATGAAAGCGGAACTCGAACGCATCCTCGCGGTGCCCGGGTTGAGCAAGGATCTGTTCGAGCAGGCGTCGAAGAGCCTGGAGGGTTAGTCCGATCGACGACGCCAAGCCCCTGCGCGACCCCGCGAAAAAGAAGGCGCTGAGCTACGCTCGCGATCGCCGCAACACCTATGGCGAGAACGAAAAGGCGGCGCGCAAGGCGATCCCCGCGCGCAAGGCGGGGGAAAGTCGTAAATCGCGACGCAAGGCGGCGCATGCGCTCAAGGTGATCGAACGGATCGGAGAGACGCAAGCAGCCCTCGCGGAGAGTTCCCTTACGCACGATATCGAGCGTGTGGGCGGTTGGACGAAGGCTCCCGACACGGCATTAGGAGAGGTTTTGCAGCGCAAGGCCAAAGCACGGGTCGCGCGTGTGGGCAGAAAAGCGCGTACGTCCTCTTCGTCGAGTCGATCGATCGCCCCGGAGGTAGTCGCTGAGTTCACCAGCCTCCTGTCCAACCAGGATAATCTGTCGCACAGGCGTCGCTGGCGCGAGTTACGCAGGTTGCTGAAGGCAAGGCGCCGCGGCCTCGACTAGTATCGAGCCCCGCCAGGTTAAGGGCACCCCGAGCCGGTTGCTTCGTTGTGACCGGCATGGCCGACCCGCAAATCCAGGCGCGCAGGACGCAGGAAAAGATCAAGCAATCGGCGGTCGCGCTCAAGGAAAGCGCGACTCAACAGCTCGATAGCGCCGACCGGCGCACCGAGCTTGCCGCCGATCGCACGATCTTCGCCGCCGAGCGGACCTATGCCGCCTGGGTGCGTACCGGCTTGGCGGCACTAGCCTCGGGCATCGGCGCCCGCGCGTTGCTCGATGGCATCGTCACCGCCTGGCTGATCCGGTCGACCGGCGCGATGCTCGAGCTGTTCGCGGGCTTCTGCTTCGTCGCGGCGGTGTGGCGCGAGATGTGGCCGAGCGTGCAACCGCCGAAGCCCCGCGCGCGGCGGATGCCAGCGGCACTGTTGATCGCGATCAACGGATTCCTGGTGCTGGTGACGCTGGCCGCGTTCGTCGGGGTGGTGGCGGCGCGGTAGAGTTGTTCGTATCCCTCTCCCCTTGCGGGAGTTCGGGGTCGGCCATGCCCCCCCGGCATGGCCTCAACAGCGCGGGGGACTGTTTACCTCGAGTTCCCGTCAAGGGAGAGGATCTCCGATCGCTTCACGCAGCGACAACGCGTTGAGCGTCGCCGCGCCGGTCATCGTGTTGTCGAAGATCGCCCAGCCGTCGGCCGCTATGCGGCGCAACTCGGTTGCGAGGCGCTCGATATCCCCCGCGTCATAAGCCGATCGATACATTTGCGGCGATCCATGCCATCGCGAGTACCGCAGGCCGAGCCATCCGCCCGGCTGATCTGCCCCGGGGGTGGGCGCCGGGTCGGCCGCGACGCGAGCGACCCGATACCGGGCCAGAAGCTCGTCAGCCTCGCGCGCGAACCAACTGCGATGGCGCGGCTCGCAGGCGGCATCGTTCGCCGTGCGGTCGCGAAGCAACGCGAAGAAATCGGTGGCGATCGCGGGTTCGAAGGCCAGACTGGGCGGCAACTGGATCAGGATCGGGCCCCGTTTCTTCCCCAAGCCATCCGTTTCTTCCAGAAAGCGAGCCAACGGCGCTTCGGCGGCGATGAGGCGGGCCTCGTGCGTGATCGTCCTGGGCAATTTCACCGCGAAGGCGAAATCGGCGGGCACGCTCGCCGCCCAGCGCTCGTAGGTCGAGCGGCGATGCGGCCGATAGAAAGTCGAATTGATCTCGGCCGCGTTGAAGACGGCGGCGTAGCGCTCGAGACCGCTGTCCGACACGGGGAACGCGTCCGCCGCGAGGCGCGGGATCGACCAGCCTGCCGTGCCGATCCGGACGGTCAGAACAACCGTCCTCCGTTCGGGACCGCCTCGCTCGGGCCGATCAGCACGACCTTGCCATCGGCGTCCGGAAACCCGAGCGTCAGCACCTCGGAACGCATCGGCCCGATCTGGCGCGGCGGGAAATTGACCACCGCCGCGACCTGCCGCCCGACAAGATCCTCGAGCGTGTAATGTTCGGTGATCTGCGCCGACGAGCGCTTGATGCCGATCGGCTCGCCGAAATCGATCGTAAGTTTGAACGCCGGCTTGCGCGCCTCGGGGAACGGATCGGCGGCGATGATCGTGCCGACGCGGATGTCGACCTTGAGGAAATCGTCGAAGGCGATCGTGTCGGCGGCCGGCGCCGCGCTGTCGTGCGTCACATGCATCAGAAATTCACGTCGTGATAATGCGGCGACGCCGGAATCCCCTCCATCCGCTCGCTCAGCAACGGCCGAAAGCTCGGGCGGCTCTTCATCCCGCCATACCAGCGCGCGGTCTGCTCGTGGTTCTTCCAGTCGATCCCGCCGAGATAATCGGCGACCGAAATCTGTGCGGCCGCCGCCAGGTCGGCGAGGCTGAGCGTCGCGCCGCCCATCCAATTGTGCCGGTCGAGCAGATAATCGGTGTAATCGAGATATTCGACCGCCGACTTCATCGCCTCGCGCAGCACGCGCGCGTCGGGGCTCGCCTTGGTGACGATGCGCTTCAAGACGCGCTCGCCGAGCAGGCGTTCGGTCACATCGCGGAAGAAGAAGGTGTCGAACCACGTCGCCAGCCGGCGGATCTCTGCCCGCTGGATCGCCGTGCCGTTGATCATCTGCGCCTTGTCGACCGTCTCTTCGAAATATTCGCAGATGACGAGCGAATCGATCAATCGGATATCGCGCTGCACGTCGGTGATCACCGGGGTCTGGCCGGCCGGGTTCATGTCGATGAACTCGTCGCGCCGCTCCCAGGGGTTCTCGCGCACCAACGTATAGCCGACCCCCTTTTCCCCGAGCAGCAGCCGGACCTTGCGCGAGAACGGACAGAGCGGGAATTGGAGGAGTTGCCACATTTCATTGCTGTTATAAGCTGCGGGCTGGCGGGGGAAGATGGCTTTGAGCGACTATTCGATCGATGATCGCTTCGAGACGGTAGCGATCACCTGGAGCCAGCCCGAAGCGGCGGTGATGCTGTCGATGTTCGCCTATTACGACATCCCGGCGTTCGCATTGGGAGGGCGCCATGTTTCGGCGCACGGGCCAATGGTGACCGCGCTTCAGGGTATCCACATCCGCGTCGCCGCGGCCGCCGCAGACGATGCGCTCGACCTGCTCGCCGATGTCGCCGAGCAACCCGCGGCGATCAGGCCCTATGCCCTGGCGTCGCCGGGCCTATACCGGCTCCTTGCCATCCTGGCGCTGGCGGCGACGCTGTTGACGCCGGTCGTGCTCGCCCTGGCCGATCCGCTCGACGAGAATGCGTTGGTATCGGTCATGCTGATGTCGCCGCTGTTGCTCGTGTTCAACGGCGCGCTGCCGCGCACCTCCTCGACCTTCTTCCTCGGCAATCGCGCCCGGCGGCCGGCCGAGACCTAACCGATCCGCGCGCCCATCCCTCCGTCGACCGGCAGCACCACGCCGGTCACGAACTTCGCTTCGTCCGACGCCAGGAACAGCGTCGCATCGGCCGTGTCCCAGGCATCGCCCATCCGCGCCAGCAACGGCACGCGCGCCGCGCGTTCGGCGCGCACCACTTCGCGGTCGAGCCCCCGGGCGCGAGCGATGCCGTCGATCGCCATCGGCGTGTCCATCAGCCCGGGGGCCACGGCGTTGACGCGAATGCCGTATTTGGCGTTGGCGAGCGCGGTCGACTGGGTCAGCCGGTTCACCGCCGCCTTCGACGTCTCGTAAGCGACCATTTGCCAGCCGGCGATACCGGCGAGCGACGAGATGCTGACGATCGCACCGCGTTGCCGCTCGCGCATGCCCGGGATCGCGGCGGCGATGCCATGAAGCACGCCCTTGAGATTGACCGACAGGATGCGATCGAACGCATCCTCGGCGACCTTGTGCGCGGGACCGTCATTGCCGCCGATCCCGACATTGTTGACCAGGATGTCGAGCGCACCCGCCGCCGCGACCGCCGCTTCGCAATCCGCGCGCCGGGTGACGTCGCAAGCGATCGCACGGGCGTCGCCTGCCTCGTCGCGGATCGCCGCCGCGGTTTCCTCGGCGCGGGCGAGGTCGCGGTCGGCGCACAGCACGCTCGCGCCTTCGCGGGCGAGCAGGGTGGCGATTGCCCGGCCATTGCCGATCGTCGCGCCGGGCGCCTGGCCCGCCCCCATTACCAACGCGACGCGCCCCGCCACCCGCCCGGTCATCGCGGAAAATCCGGATCGAGCATTTGCCCTTCGTCGAGTTGCACGCCGAAGCTGTTCAGGAACATCGACACCTGGGTGTATTGGCCGACGGTGAAGACGGCATCCATCCGCTGGCGCTCGCGCAATTCGCCGAGTCCCGCCCAGGTCGCGTCGCTGACGAAGAAATCGCGCACCAGATCGTCCGCGATGCGCAGCAGCGCACTGTCGGCCCTGCTCCAGCCCGGCGCATCGGGACCGCGCTTGATACGGTCGATCTCTTGCTGCGTCAGTCCCGATTGCAGCCCGATCCGCGTGTGCTGGACCCATTCATAGCCCGATCGGCACAGCCAGCCGGTACGGAGGATCAGCAACTCGCGCTCACGCGGCGCCAGCGAATTGCGATCGGACAAGATGTATCCGCCCCACAGGTTGAAGCGCTTCAGTGCCTTGGGCGCGCGGGCCATCGTACGGAAGATGTTGAGCACGCGCCCGCCGAACGGCGCGAGCAACTCGCGCTGCTCGTCGTCGAGCTCGCTATCGGTGAGCGGCGCCACGCGTGGCTGGCTGAGCCTCATCCATCCTCTCCTGCGTTTCGGGAGAGCGTAAACGATACCCACCATTCGACAAGCCCGGCAGCGGCGCCACCGGACGTGCCATACCCGACGTTCCGGGAAAATCAGTTGGGGTTGGCCGTTCCGAGCACGCGACGCACCCGGGCGGCGGTCGCCTGAAGCTCGTCCGACATCGCCGCCGCGGCCCTTGCCGTGCGGCCGGCGGTCGCCATGGTTTCCTTGGCATCGCGATGGATGTCGTCGCGATAATAAGGATTGCGGCGGGCCGCCATGCTGTCGAGCGTGTCGTTCGGGCGAATGTCCGAATTGGGCGCGATCGCCGCCATCGGGCCGACCCGCGTCTCCATCACCGCGTCGGTCAGCGCGTCGATCAGGCCGACCACGCCGTTCTGGACCATCGGGTTGTTGAGCGCGTTCGCTGCGGCGCGGGCGTCGAGCGGCGGCTGTTGCGGCGGCGGCGCATCGCGGTCGCGCGCGACGGCGGGAGTCGCGATCAGGGCGAGAACAGGAAGCAGGATATAGTTACGCATGGCACATCATCCGACAAAACTCGGTGAGTCGTCATAGCACCGATTGCCTGCCAACTCTACTCCGCCGCCTGAAGTTCCTCCCGGTCGTCGAGCGAATGGGGCAGCCGGTCGAGCATTTCCTTGGGCACGACTTGCCAGAACTTGCCGCGCGCGCGGTCCCAATCGTCGAGGATTCCCTGCGACCAGGCGCTGTCGGTCGCCGCCGCATGCGCGCGGACCAAATTCCTGAGCGTCGCTTCCCAATGCGCCGACGCCAGCCGTTGCCAGACGATCGAGTCGCCGTTCGCCCGCCGCTCGAAGCTGTTGCCCGCGTCATAGACGAACGCCATGCCACCGGTCATGCCCGCGCCGAAATTGGCGCCGACCGCGCCCAGCACCACCGCGACGCCGCCGGTCATGTACTCGCAGCCATTGGCGCCGCAGCCCTCGACCACCACGGTCGCGCCCGAATTCCTGACCGCGAAGCGCTCGCCGGCCTGGCCCGCCGCGAACAACCGCCCGCTGGTCGCGCCATAGAGCACGGTGTTGCCGACGATCGTGTTCTCCTGGCTCGCCAAGGGCGAGGAAACCACCGGGCGGACGATGATCGTGCCGCCCGACAGGCCCTTGCCGACATAGTCGTTGGCGTCGCCGAACACTTCGAGCGTGATGCCCTTGCACAGGAACGCGCCGAGGCTCTGTCCGGCCGAGCCGCGCAACCGCACGGTGACATGGCCGTCGGCGAGCTTGTCCATGCCGAAGGTGCGCGTGATCTCCGACGACAGCCGCGTGCCGACCGCGCGATGCGTGTTCCGCACCGAATAGGTGAGCTGCATCTTCTCGCCGCGCGAAAAGACGTGCGCGGCGTCCTTGATCATCTGCGCGTCGAGGCTGTCCGGCACCTCGTTGCGCCAAGTATCGAGGCTGAAGCGCCGCTGGCTCTCGTCGGCATCGACCTTGGCCAGGATCGGGTTCAAGTCGAGGTCGTCGAGATGTTCGGCGCCGCGGCTGACCTGGCGGAGCAATTCGGTGCGCCCGATCACCTCGTCGAGCGAGCGCACGCCCAGCCGCGCCAGGATGTCGCGTACTTCCTCGGCGATGAAAGTCATCAGGTTGATGACCTTTTCCGGCGAACCGGTGAACTTGTCGCGCAGCTTGGCATCCTGGGTGCAGACGCCGACCGGACAGGTGTTCGAATGGCATTGCCGCACCATGATGCAGCCCATCGCCACCAGGCTGAGCGTCCCGATGCCGAATTCCTCGGCGCCGAGGATCGCGGCGATGACGATGTCGCGCCCGGTCTTGAGCCCGCCATCGGTCCTGAGCTTCACGCGGCCGCGCAAGCTGTTGAGCGTCAGCGTCTGGTTGACTTCGGACAGGCCCATTTCCCACGGCGTGCCGGCATATTTGATGCTGGTCTGGGGCGAGGCGCCGGTGCCGCCGACATGGCCCGAGACCAGGATGACATCGGCATGAGCCTTGGCGACGCCGGCGGCGACCGTGCCGATCCCGGCCGAGCTCACCAGCTTCACGCACACCCGGGCGCGCGGATTGATCTGCTTCAGATCGTAGATGAGCTGCGCCAGATCCTCGATCGAATAGATGTCGTGATGCGGCGGCGGGCTGATCAACGTCACCCCAGGCGTGGCGTGGCGCAATTTGGCGATGAACTCGGTGACCTTGAAGCCGGGCAATTGCCCGCCCTCGCCGGGCTTGGCGCCCTGCGCGACCTTGATCTCGATCTCGTCGCAGGCGTTGAGATATTCGGCGGTCACGCCGAACCGGCCCGAGGCGATCTGCTTCACCCCGGAATTGGCGTTGTCGCCATTTTCGTACGGCTGATAGCGGACCTTGTCCTCGCCGCCCTCGCCCGACACCGCCTTGGCGCCGATCCGGTTCATCGCGATCGCCAGCGTCTCGTGCGCCTCGGGCGACAGCGCACCCAGGCTCATCCCCGGGGTGACGAAGCGCTTGCGGATCTCGGTGATCGGTTCGACCTGATCGACCGGCAGGCCCTCGTCGGGGAAATTGAACTGCAGCAGGTCGCGCAGATAGACCGGCGGCAGATCGGCGACCCCGCGCGAGAATTTCTGGTAGGTCGAATAACTGTCGGTCGCGACCGCGGTCTGCAGCAGATGCATCAGCTGCGCCGAATAGGCATGCGTCTCGCCGCC
>NZ_JBQCCN010000138.1:0-20603 GCF_051962185.1 Sphingomonas sp. | reverse complement strand
CGCCCGATTCGACGCGATAGGTGCTCGGCGGCACGCCGACCAGGACGTAATTGCCGTTGGCGTCGACCGCGACGGTGTCCTGATGCCCGGTGTTTGTGTCCGTCAGGGTCACGGTCGCGCCGGCGGCGGCGCCGTCGACATGGCCCTGAATGGTCGAGGTGGTCTGCGCCGCGGCCGGCTGGACGAGCGCGAGCGCGCCGCCGGTCAGGATGGTGGTCGCGAGCGCCGCCCGCAGGCTTGCCCTCATCAGCTTCGTCATTCTCGGTTCCCCTTGCACACGGCATTGCCGCCCAATTGCTGGGCTAGTCGGTCGGTCGTTGGTGTCGAACAGCGTCGGGCGCGGCGCGCGCGACGATAGGTGGCGCGGTCAGGCGCGATGGGAATCCCGATGAACGTGAACGGGCCGCAGCCATCGCTTCGCCTCGAATCCTTTCCCTCTACCGGCGGCGTTGCCGGGATGGACGGTGCGCGCTTCTGACGAGCCGCGTAACCGGTTCCATGGGTTGCACCGTAACCGGTTTCATGCGCATTCGCCAAGCAGAAAAGTGGCGCGTCGCGAATCGCGGGCCGGAAGGCCCGAAGGTGTTGCGCGGCAGCATCACCAACCGGAGCCGATGCCATGACCGACCTGTCCCGCCGCGATCTCCTGAAAGGGGCGTCCGCCGTCGCCATGGTGTCGGCGGCGCTGCCCGCGCTGGCGAAGGCGGTGCCCGCGACCGACCCGTTCATCGAACGGCTGATCGCGCGGATGAGCATTCAGGACAAAGCCGGGCAGCTCTCGATCTATTCGGATCCGCTGGCGGCGCGGACCGAGGGGCCGGTGCTCAACCCCGGCATCGCCCTACAGGGACTCGACGAGCTCAAGGCGCGGATCCGTCGCGGCGAGCTGGTCGGCCTGTTCAACGGCATCGGTACCGCGATCGGCCGCGAGCTGCAGGAAGTCGCGATCGAGGAGAGCCCGAGCAGGATTCCGCTGATCTTCGCCGGCGACGTGATCCACGGCATGAAGACCTCGTTCCCGGTGCCGATCGCCGAATCCGCGAGCTTCGATCCCGCTCTCGCCGAGCGCACCGCGCGCGCCGCGGCGGTCGAGGCTTCGGCCAAGGGCATTCAATGGACCTTCGCGCCGATGGTCGACGTCGCGCGCGACCAGCGCTGGGGGCGGGTGGTCGAGGGGTCGGGCGAGGACACCTGGCTCGGCTGTCAGTTCGCGCGGGCGCGCGTGCGCGGCTTCCAGGGGCCCGACATCCGCCGCGACGATTCGATGCTCGCCTGTCCCAAGCATTTCGCGGCCTACGGCGCGGTGCAGGGCGGGATGGAATACAACACCGCCGACATCCCCGAGACGACCTTGCGCGAGGTGCATCTGCCGCCGTTCAAGGTCGCGTTCGACGCCGGGGCGATCACCACCATGTCGAGCTTCAACGACATCGCCGGCGTGCCCTCGACCGGCAACCATTATCTCCTCACCGACATCCTGCGCGGCGAGTGGGGATTCAAGGGACTGGTGGTCAGCGACTATACGTCCGAGGAGGAGCTGATCCTGCATGGCTATGCCGCCGACGGCCCCGACGCCGTGGTCAAGGCGATCACCGCGGGATGCGACATCTCGATGCAGTCGGGCCTCTATTGGAAGCACCTTCCCGACCTGGTGAAGGCGGGCAGGGTGCCGATGGCGGTGGTCGATACCGCCGTCCGCCGCGTGCTTTACGTCAAGAAGGCGATGGGGCTGTTCGCCAATCCCTATCGCTCGCTCGACCCGGCGCGCGAGGCGCGCGACGTGCGCCGCCCCGATGCGATCGCGCTGGCGCGCGAAGCCGGGCGCAAGTCGATGGTGCTGCTCAAGAACGAGGGCGGCCTGCTGCCGCTCAGGAAGCAGGGCAGGATCGCCTTGATCGGGCCGGCGGTGAGCCAGAAAGGCGATTATCCCGGCCCTTGGGCCAATTTCCCTGATTACGAAAGCTGCGTGACGGTCGAGGAAGGCTTCCGCGCCGCCCTTGGCGACAAGGCGAAGCTCAGTGTGACGCGCGGCTCAGACTATGAAGCGCCGATCGACGGCGAGATCGACAAGGCGGTCCGCCTGGCGAAGGATGCCGATGTGGTCGTGCTCCTACTCGGCGAGAGCGCGAGCATGTCGGGCGAGGCGCAGGCGCGCGTCGATATCGGCGTCCCGGCGCCGCAACTGGCGCTTGCCGAGGCGGTCGCTGCCACCGGCAAGCCGATGGTCGTGCTGCTCCGCCACGGCCGCGCGCTGGCGCTGACCGGCGCGGTGCGCGATGCGCCGGCGATCATGGCGACGTGGTTCCTCGGTTCTGAGACGGGCAATGCGATCGCCGACGTGGTGTTCGGCGACTATGCGCCGCAAGGCCGCCTGCCGGTCAGCTTTCCCCAGGCCTCCGGCCAGGAGCCCTATTATTACAATCACCGGCGCACCGGCCGCCCGCAACTGACCGCGGACAAGAATTACAAGGCGCGCTACCGCGAAGTGACCGACGAGGCGCTCTATCCGTTCGGCCATGGGCTGACCTATTCGGCCGCGACCTATTCGCCGACGAGCGTCAGCAGCATGGCGATCCCCTGGAGCGGCTCGGTCACGGTCACGGCGACCGTCACCAACACCGGCACGCGGCCGATGCACGAGGTCGCGCAGCTCTACATCAACGACAAGGTCGCGAGCCTGACCCAGCCGGTCCGCTCGCTGAAGGGCATCAGACATCTCGACCTCGCGCCCGGGCAGAGCGCGACGGTGACCTTCACGCTGAGCCGCGCCGATCTCGGCTTCGTCCATCCCGACAAGAAGAGCTATGCGGAAGCCGGCGCGTTCGATGTATGGATCGCGCCCAACGCCACGGGGGGAACCCCCGCGACGTTCGTCCTCAAGGCTGGAGCATAGAATTGCGCCTCAGGCATTTGATCCTCGCCACCGCCGCTCTGGCCTTGCCGGGTGTCGTCGCAGCGAAGCCCGTCGATCACTACACCGCCTCGGCCAAGGGCATCAAAATCGAGATCAGCGCGCCGCGCGCCGACATCATCCGTGTCCGCGCGGGCGAGGGATCGCTGCCCGAGGACGCCTCCTGGGCGGTGCTGCCCGCAGCGCGTGAGACGCGAGTGCCGCTCGAGGTCAGCGACAAGGACGGCACGACCGAACTGCGCACGTCGCAGCTCATCGTCCGGATCGAGGACAAGACGCTGGCGATCACCATCACCGATCTCGCCGGCAAGACGATCCTGGCCGACGCCACGGGCACGCCGATCCGTTTCGACAATGGCGGTTTCCGCGTCCGCAAGGCGATGCCGATCGACGAGCATTTCTTCGGGCTGGGCGACAAGACCGGGCCGCTCGACCGGCGCGGCGGGGCCTATACCTTCTGGAACACCGACCAGTTCGGTTTCACCCCGGCGACCGACCCGATCTACAAGTCGATCCCGTTCGTCATCGGCCTGAACGAGGCCGGGGGTACCTACGGCCTGTTCATGGACAATAGCTGGCGCGGGTTCATGGACCTGGGAAAATCGGAACGCTCGGCCTTTTCGTTCGGCGCCGAGGGCGGCGGGGTCGATTATTATGTGATGACCGGGGCGACGCCCAAGGACGTGGTCCAGGACTATGCCTATCTGACCGGCCCGGCGCCGCTGACGCCCGAATGGGCGCTCGGCTTCCAGCAGTCGCGCTGGAGCTATACGACGCAGACGCAGGCGCAGGGCATCGCCGACCGGCTGCGCGCCGACAAGATCCCGGCCGACGTGCTGTGGCTCGACATCGATTACCAGGACCGTAACCGGCCGTTCACCGTCAACCGGAAGGCCTTTCCAGACCTGCCTGGACTGGTGTCCAAACTCGACGCGATGAAGATGAAATTGGTGGTCATCACCGACCTCCACATCGCCGATGCGCCCAACCAGGGCTATGCGCCGTACGACAGCGGCATGGCCGCCGACATCTTCATGAAGAACCCCGACGGCACGCCGTTCGTCGGCCCGGTCTGGCCCGGGCCTGCGGTGTTCCCCGATTTCACCCAGGCCAAGGCGCGCGACTGGTGGGGGCGCAATTATCGCGACTTCGTGGCGATGGGCGTGGCGGGTTTCTGGAACGACATGAACGAGCCGGCGGTGTTCAACTCGCCGACCAAGACCATGCCGATCGACGTGGTCAATTTGATCGACTCGCCCGGCTTCAAGACGCGCAAGACGACCCAGGCCGAGACGCACAACATTACCGGGATGCTCAATTCCTGCGCGACCTATGAAGGCGTGAAGAAGCTCGCGCCCGACCGGCGGCCGTTCGTGATGACGCGCGCTTCCTATGCCGGCGGTCAGCGCTGCTCGGCGACCTGGACCGGCGACAACAGTTCGAGCTGGGCGCATCTGTCGCTGTCGACCCGTCAGTTGGTCAGCCTCGGTCTGTCGGGTTTCGCTTATTCGGGGGACGACATCGGCGGGTTCGCCGGCGACCCGCCGTCGTCCGACCTGCTCACCCGCTGGATCGAGATCGGCGCGTTCAACCCGATCATGCGCGATCATTATCAAAAGGGGAAAGCCGAGCAGGAAGTCTGGGTACATGGCCCCGAGCAGGAAGCGATCCGGCGGCGCTATATCGAGGAACGCTATCGGCTGATGCCCTATCTCTACGGCCTGGCCGAGGAGAATAGTCGTACCGGCCTGCCGCTGATGCGTCCCGTTTTCCTTGAATATCCCGCGGTGGTGAAGGGCGGCGACCGTCTCGGCGGGACCGAGGACCAGTTCATGCTCGGCCGCGACTTGCTGATCGCGCCGCCGATGACGTGGGAATCGCCGGCGCCCTACGATATCGCCCTGCCCGGGGTCGGCTGGTACGATTACTGGACCGGCGAGCGCGTCCAGGGCGCGTCGGTCAGGGAAACGCCGAAACTCGACCGCTTGCGCGTGTTCGTCCGTCCGGGCGCGATCATCCCCAAACCGCCGCTGGTCCAGTCGACCGGCGAGACGCCCAGGGGTGCGCTCGAGATCAACGTCTATCCGGGAAGCGATTGCTCGGGCTCGCTCTATTTGGATGACGGGGTGAGCTTCGCCTATCGGCGCGGCGGCTTCCTGCGCCAGGCGGTCCGTTGCGACGCGGGATCGTTGACGTTCGATCCGCGCAGCGGCGGCTACAAGCCGTGGTGGACCGGCTTCGACGTTGTAGTCCATGATTGGAAGGGCGGGGTGCCCAAGGTCTCGATCGGATCGAAGACGATCGCTGCGCGGATCGTGGATGGCAGCTTGCGATTCGCGCTGCCCGACTTGCCCAAGGGCGCCCGGATCGCGATCGCGCCGTGACGCCTGAACTGCGCCACGTCGGCGAGGCCCGCAGCCCGGTGGTCGTGGTCGACGATTTCAGCGGCGCGGTCGGGGAGATCGTCGATCTGGCCGCGGCGATGGCGCCGTTTCCGTCCAGCGCCGGGACCTATTATCCCGGCCTGCGCCGCCCGATCCGCTCGACCGATCGCGCGTTCGCTTATGTCGAGCGGCTGCTCGAGGCGGCGGCGCCGTTCATCGGCGGCGCGTTCGAGGTCGACAGCTTCGACCTGCTCGAGGCGAGCTTCTCGATGGTCACGACCCCGCCGGGCGCGCTCGAGCCCGCACAACGCGCACCGCATTTCGATTCGACCGATCCCGATTATCTGGCCTTGCTGCACTATGTGAGCGACACGCCGGGCACCGCCTTCTTCCGCCAGCGCGCGACCGGGATCGAAATGGTCGACGATCGCAATGTCGACCGTTTCGTCGCCGCCGCCCGTACCGCCAGCGACGATCTGACCGGCTATATCCATGGCTCCAACCGGCATTACGAGCGGATTGGCCAGGTCGAGGGCGTGCGCGACCGGCTCGCCATCTATCGCGGCGCGATGCTCCATTCGGGAATCATTCCGCCCGACATGGCGTTCAGCACCGATCCGCGCGCGGGGCGCCTGACCGCCAATATCTTCGTCAAAGGCCGCAAGTAAGCGGCGTCAGCCGCGCGCCTGCGCGATCCAACGCGCGATCGTGTCGAGCGGGATCGGCGTGTTGAACGCGAGCCCGGCATTGCTGGCATCGTGCCAGCGCGCGGTGCCCTCGATCGGCGGCAGGCCGGTCACCGACAGCACGATCGGCCCGTCGATCTTTTCCCAGACATCGGGATCCGCCGAGGTAATCCGCGCGCCGCCTTGCGAGATGTCGCGCAAGTCGATCGCGTAATAACGTGCGCCGCAGCGCAGCCGGGCGCGCGCGGCGATGTTGATGCGCGGGGCGCGCGGGTGAAAGCCCGGTGCGGGGTCCTCGTCGCCGCCCAGCACGGTGGCGACATCGGCCTCCTCGTCGAATTGCATGCCGATTCGGTTCTCGCGTCGCCACACGACCCGGCCGGACGCGCGATGGCCCGATTTGAACTCGGCGGTCAGCGGATCGCCGATCGCGAGGTCGGACCAGATATTGGCCATCAACCCGCCGGCGGAGATGTTGCGGACCAGGCACAATTCCTCGCCATGCCGCGTGTGCAGCTTGGCGACGCGCATGACCGCGATGTGGCGCGCGCCATGGCGACGCTCGCCCGCGAGCGCCGACACGTTGGCCGGCGGACCGCTCCACGGCATATCGTCATGCGATTCGAACATGCGGCCTTCCACTTCGAAACGTCACCCCGTCGACGCCCGACGCCGCTGCGAACCGGCGGCAGACATATAGCCTTGCGTTACCCGATACCCGATCTCGGAAGACTCGGCCGCTCTCGAACCCCGCGTCGGTCGTAGTCCACCGGTGTCCACCCTGCCCAAGGTTTGTTAATGAAGTCCTGACGAACGGCCCAAGTAGCGGCGATGGGGGCGAAAATTTTTCCAAACCGCACCGTTTCGCGCACGATTGTTGCGCTTGCCCCGCGGCGATGGATGGTCGACAGTCGGAGCGAGCAGCAAGAGGGGTCGTTGATGAACAAGCTGGGACTGGCCGCGATCGCGGCGGCGTTGGTGGCGACGGCGGGGTCGGCAGCGCCCAGATCGACCGCGCACCCCCAGGCCGAGACCGAAGCGCTCGAGCTCGCCAAGAAGGCGATCGCGCTGCGCTCGGTGGCCGGGCCGAACAACCAGACGCCCGAGGTCGCCGCGCTCTACAAGGCGGCACTGGTCGCCGGCGGGTTCGCCGACAAGGATGTCGAGATCACGCGCGTCGACGACACGGCTTACCTGATCGGGACCTGGCCGGGCAGCGATCCCAAGCTCAAACCGCTGGTCATTTCGGGCCATATGGACGTGGTCGAGGCCAAACCCTCCGACTGGCAGCGCGACCCGTTCACCCCGGTGGTCGAGAACGGCTATCTGTTCGGCCGCGGCGCCACCGACATGAAGCTCGACGGCACGATGGCGATCGCCGCGCTCAACGAACTGCGCCGCGAAGGCTACAAGCCCAAGCGGACGATCATCATCGAATTTTCGGGCGACGAGGAAACCCGGATGAAGACCTCGGCGATCATCGCCGACAAGCTCAAGGATGCCGAACTGGTCCTCAACATCGACGGCGGCGGCGGCGTGCTCGACGAGAAGACCGGCAAGCCCAAATACTGGACCTGGCAAGGCGCCGAGAAGACCTATGCCGATTTCGAACTGACCGTGACCAATCCCGGCGGCCATTCCTCGGCGCCGCGCCCGGTCAATGCGATCGTCGAATTGTCGACGGCGCTCGAGAAGATCGGCGCCTATCATTTCAAGCCCGAGCTCAGCGACCTGACCCAAGAGGCGCTGAGCAAGGCGGCGCCGTACGAGGAGCCCGATGTCGGCGCCGCGCTCAAGGCGTTCGTCGCCAATCCCAATGACGAACAGGCGCTGGCGGTGCTGCGCAACAATCCCAGCACGGTCGGGCGGATCGGTACCACGTGCGTGCCGACCATGGTCAATGGCGGGCATGCGCTCAACGCCTTGCCGCAAAAAGCCACCGCCAACATCAATTGCCGCATCTTTCCCGGCCACAAACCGGCCGACATCATGGCTGAGCTCCAACGGGTCGCGGGCGACCCCGCGATCAGCTTCAAGGACGTGACCGAAGGATCGGTGGCCAACGACGCCTCGCCGATGCGGCCCGATTTCATCGCCGCGGTCGATCGCGCGATGACCAAGGTCTATCCCGGCGTGCCGGTGTTCCCGGCGATGTCGTCGGGCGCGTCTGACAGCATGTGGTTCCGCTATCACAACGTGCCGAGCTACGGGGCCAGCCCGACCTTCATCAAGGAATCGGAGGATTTCAGCCACGGGCTCAACGAGCGCACCCCGATCAGCAACATCGCGCCGGGGATCGATTATTATCTGTCGCTCTTGGCCGATTTG
This sequence comes from Sphingomonas sp., assembly GCF_051962185.1. Taxonomy (GTDB): domain Bacteria; phylum Pseudomonadota; class Alphaproteobacteria; order Sphingomonadales; family Sphingomonadaceae; genus Sphingomonas. The sequence continues at coordinate 12,294 of NZ_JBQCCN010000138.1, read as the reverse complement.
TCGAAATAGCTGGCCAGTTGCCGCTCGGCGAGGCCGCGTGCCTCGTCGGCGGTGAAGCTGTCGGGCGACAGGCAGAGCTCGAGCCACAGCCCGTCGACCAGCGCGGTGATCGCGATCGCGGTCAGCCGGCGGTCGGTGGGCGCGATACCGCAATCGGCGAGCAGGCCTTCGAGCTCGGCGCGATATTGCGCGTAGATCGTGTCGTGACGCTCGGCGATCTGCGGCTTGGTGGTCAGCGTCCAGAACGCGATCCAGGTAGCTAGCAGGGCGCGATCGGCGATCGGCGGGGCGAAGCTCGCGGTGACATAGGCCTTCAGCCGGCCGTGCGGATCGCTTCCGGCCGCGGCGACCGCGGCGGAAAGCGCCTTGCTGACCTGATCCCCGACCCAGGAATAGGTCGCGGCGATCAGCGCCTCGATCCCGGCGAAATAGTGATTGACCAGTCCCGGCGAGACCCCCGCCTCGACCGCGATCGTCCTGACCGATGCACCCGTAGCGCCGTCACGCGCCAGCACGCGCGCGGTCGCCTCGATCAGGCTCTGGCGGCGCGCATCGGGTTCGGCGCGGGAGAATGCGGGCTTGGGCATCGTTCGTCACCCCGGGCTTGTCCCGGGGTCCACTCCTCCATCTCTCCGTCGCTGCATGAGGCACAGTGGATGCCGGGACAAGCCCGGCATGACGAAGGTTGCAATGGCCGGCTTCTTATTATACGATCGTACAACAAGCAACTAGGAGCCCGCGCATGGCGCATCGCTACGCCGACATCGAGGAGCATGATCCCGACGCCGACTGGAGCCTGCCCGGCTGGCTCTACACCGACCCCGAATATTTCGAGGTCGAGCTGGCGCGCGTCCTGCGCCCGTCGTGGCAGATCGTCTGCCACGAGAGCGATATCGCCAAGCCCGGCGACTTCCACACGCTCGACTATCTCGGCGAGAGCGTGATCGCGATGCGCGGCAATGACGGCCAGGTCCGCGCCTTCGCCAATGTCTGCCGCCATCGCGCGATGCGGCTGGTCGAGGGGCCGACGGGCTGCGCGAAGAAACTGGTCTGCCCATATCATGCCTGGGTCTACGAGACTGACGGGCGCTTGTCGGGCGTGCCGATGAAAAATGATTATCCGGCGCTTCGGCTCGAGGATAACGGCCTTGCCACGCTCGACGTCGAGATCTGGCGCGGCTTCGTGTTCGTGCGGCTGGAGGATGACGGCGGCCCGTCGGTGGCGGCGATGATGGCGCCGTACGACGCCGAGATCGCGCCCTATCGTTTCGAGGACATGCGCTGCATCAGCCCGGCGCGCCTGCGCGAGCGCCAGGTCAATTGGAAGAATGTCGGCGACAATTATTCCGACAATCTCCACATCCCGGTCGCGCATGACGGGCTGACGCGGCTGTTCGGCAAGAGCTATGCGATCGAGGCCCAGCCCTGGGTCGACAAGATGTCGGGCGAGCTGGTCGACCGCGCCTCGGGCAACGACTGGGAGCGTTTCTACCAAAAGCATCTGCCGCGGGTGGATCATCTGCCCGAGGCGAACCAAAGGTCGTGGCGCTATTACAAGCTGTGGCCCAACATCGCTTTCGATGTCTACGCCGACCAGATCGACTTCATGCAATGGCTGCCGCTGTCGCCGACCGTCAGCGTGCTGCGCGAAATGGCCTTCGCGCTGCCCGACGACCGGCGCGAGATGAAGCTGGTCCGCTATGCCAATTGGCGGATCAATCGTACGGTCAATGCGGAAGACACATGGCTGATCGAGCGCGTCCAGCGCGGCATGGCGAGCCGGACCTATGGCGCGGGCCCGATCGGCGCGAGCGAAGTGTGCCTCAGGAGTTTCGCCAAGAAGATCCGCCACCTCATCCCGGAAGCGCGCCAGCACCGCCCGCCCGCCCCGGGATGGTCGCGGCGGCCGAGGCAAGTCTAGCGTCATCCCCGCGAAAGCGGGGACCCATCTCCGGCTGTCGCCATGCGCAATGACGGTTGTATTTGGGACACGGACAGGAGTTGGGTCCCCGCTTTCGCGGGGATGACGGATTGGGGTTGGGTGAATGACCAAGAAATACGACGCGATCATCATCGGCGGTGGGCATAACGGCCTGGTCTGCGCCTTCTACCTCGCCCGCGCCGGGCTCAAGGTCCGCGTGCTCGAGCGCCGCGAGATCGTCGGCGGCGCCGCAGTGACCGAGGAATTCCATCCCGGCTTCCGCAATTCGACCGCGAGCTACACGGTCAGCCTGCTGCGCCCCAAGGTGATCAAGGATATGCGCCTCCACGAGCGCGGCTGGCGGATCATCGAGCGGACGATCAGCAATTTCTTCCCCAACGAGAATGGCTATCTCAAGCTCGGCGGCGGCGAGGATCGCACCCGCGCCGAATTCGCCCGCTACAGCCAGAAGGACGCCGATACCTTCCCCAAATATGAGGAAGCGCTCGAGCGCGTCGCCGACGTGCTGCGCGACCTGTCGCTCAAGACCCCGCCCAACGCCGGGGGCGGCCTGAAGGCACTGCTCGCGGCGGCGGTGCAGGGCAAGAAGCTCGCCGGCATGCATATCGAGGCGCAGCGCGACGTGATGGACCTGTTCGTCAAATCGGCGCGCGATTTCCTCGATGGCTGGTACGAGAACGAATATATCAAGGCCGCATTCGGCTTCGACGCGGTGGTCGGCAATTACGCCAGCCCCGATTCACCGGGAAGCGCCTATGTCCTCCTGCACCACGTGTTCGGTGAGATCAACGGCAAGAAGGGCATGTGGGGCCATTCGGTCGGCGGCATGGGCGCGATCACCAAATACATGGCCGAGGCGGCGACCGACATGGGCGTCGAGATCAGCCTGGAAGCGCCGGTCGCGCGCGTGCTGGTCGATGGCGGCAAGGTTGCCGGCGTCGTGCTCGAAAGCGGCGAGGAGATCGCGGCGCCGATCGTCGCCTCGAATGCCGGGCCGGCCTTGCTGTTCCGCCAATTGGTCGACCGCAGCGACCTGCCCGCCGAATTCGCGCATCGCATGGACCGCTACAAGGCCGGGTCGGGCACCTTCCGGATGAACGTCGCGCTCAGCGAATTGCCCGATTTCACCGTGCTGCCGGGCAAGGAAAAGGCCGAGCATCACACCTGCGGCATCATCATCTCGCCGACGCTCGATTACATGGACAAGGCGTTCACCGACGCCAAGGCGTTCGGCTGGTCGACAAAGCCGATCGTCGAGATGAAATTGCCGACCTCGGTCGACGACAGCCTGGCGCCTCCCGGCATGCATATCGCCAGCCTGTTCTGCCAGCAGTTTGCGCCGGTCCTGCCCGACGGCCGGTCGTGGGACGACGAGCGCGAGGCGGCGGCCGATTTGATCATCGAGACGGTCAACGACCATGCGCCCAACTTCAAGAAGGCGATCATCGCGCGGCAGATCCATTCGCCGCTCGACCTCGAGCGCAAGTTCGGGCTGATCGGCGGGGACATCATGCACGGTCATATGTCGCTCGATCAGCTCTGGGCGGCGCGCCCGGTGCTCGGGCACGGCGATTATCGCAGCCCGATCAAGGGCCTCTACATGTGCGGCGCGGGGACGCATCCCGGCGGCGGTGTCACCGGCGCTCCCGGCCACAATGCCGCGCACGAGATATTGCGCGATCGAACGGTGTTGGGCCGGCTGTTCGGCTAGGCGCTAGTCCGGCCGCCGCTGGATCCCAGGCCGCTATCCGAAAATCTGCTCGGCTTCGTCATTGTTGACCGCGCGCGGTGACTCGCCGCGGCGTGCGAGGAAGTAGAGCGGCACCGCGACGGCGATCAGCGCGATGCTGAGGCTGCCGGCCTGGATCCCGCTGCCCCACAGCGCCCACAAGGCGAAGATCAGGCCGAGCACGGCGAACGGCCGCGCGATGCCGGCCTTCAGCGCGGCGATGCAGGCGCCGATATAGATCCACAAGGTGGAGGCGGTAGTCAGCCGCAGCATGAAATCGAGCAAGGCGCCGGTCGATTTCGAGGCATTGCTCAGCACCAGGATCGAGGCGAGCGTGCTCGCGACGACCAGCGGGCCGACCGGCACGTCGCGGCGGTTGGTGATGCCGGCCCAGCGTGGCAGCACGCCGGCACGGCTCATGCCCAGCGGCAATTCGCCCTGCAGCAGGATCCAGCCGTTGAGACAGCCGATCGCGGCGATCGCGGCGAAGGCGGCGACGGCCAGCCCCGCGTCATTGCCCCAGAAGGTCGCAACGAACATCGCCATCGGCGCGGCGGCATCGGCCGCCGTCTTCTCGGGCAGCGCGAAGATGATGCCGGAGCACACGACGATGTAGAGCAAGGCGGTCAACACCAGGCCTGCGAGCGTCGCGCGGACGACGTTGCGGGCGGGGTCGCGTACGCGCTCGGCCGCGATGCTCGCGCCCTCGAAGCCGATCAGCGCGAAGAACGCGAGCGTGACCGCGGCGGTCAATTGATCCCATTCGAAGGCCGGATGCGGCGCGGCGCGGAACTGCGCGCCGCCGGAGAAGGCGAGGCCGCCGATGATCAGGAGCACCGCGATCAGCGGCAGCAGCTTGAGCGCGGTGGTCACGACCTGGAACCGCCCCGCCGCCTTGGCGCCGCGCAGGTTGAGCGCGGTCAGCAGCCAGATCAGCACGACCGCGCCGATCGACGAGGCCAGCGGGGTCGCGGTCAAGGGTGGCCAGAACTGGCCGAGATAGCGGATCGCGGTCAGCGAGATGATCGCATTGGCGCTCCACACCCCCACCCAATAGGCCCAGCCGATCAGCATCCCGGGCAAGGGGCCGAGTATCTCCGCGCAGATCGCGACCGCGCCGCTCGCTCGCGGCATCGATGCGGCCAATCGCGTCAGGACGACGGCGATCACCAGCGCGCCGGCGGTGCAGAACAGCCAGGCCGCCGCCCCGGTCCAGCCGTAAGGCGCCAGTTGCGCGGGCAGCACGAAGATGCCCGATCCGATCATGCCGCCGACGACCAGGGCCGCCGCCATCCAGAATCCGAACGGCCGTTTTTCTGTTGCGTCCATCGCCCAGGCTCCCCTCGGCGCGCAGCAAAGCACGTCGCGGCGTGCCGCGCTACTGGTCCTTTTCGAGTGCGCGTCCTAGGATGCCGGCGATGGCGAGCGGGGCACCTGGCGGAACGAGCGGCATGGCGGCGAGCGGGCGCTATCATCCGCGCCTCATCCAGGCGGCGATGGCACTCAACGACAATGCGCTGCACGTCGCCGAGCCATTGCTCAAACAGCATCTCAACGAGGATCCGTTTGACGTCGCGGCGATGCGCATGCTGGCCGAACTAGCCGGCCGGATCGGCCGCTATCGCGATTCCGAGGCCTTGCTGCGGCGCGCGGTCGACCTGTCGCCCGGCTTCACCGCCGCGCGCGCCAACCTCGCGCTGGTCCTCTACCGCCTCAACCGTCCGGCCGAGGCGATCGAGCAACTGACCCAGGTGGTGGCCGAGGATCCCGACAATCCCGGTCATGCCAATCTGCAAGCCGCGGCGTTCGGCCGGGTCGGCGATTTCGACGGTGCGATCGCGCTCTACGACCGCGTGCTCAAGGACGCGCCCAACCAGCCACGCATCTGGATGAGCTATGGCCATATCCTGAAGACGGTCGGGCGGCAGCAGGACGGAGTGGCCGCCTATCGCCGCGCGATCGCGCTGATGCCGGCGCTGGGCGAGGCGTGGTGGAGCCTCGCCAATCTCAAGACCGTCAGGTTCGACGATGGCGACATCGCGGCGATGGAAGCGGCGCTGGGCGAGCCCGGCATCTCCGACGAGGATCGTTTCCATCTCGACTTCGCGCTCGGCAAGGCGTTCGAAGACCGCAAACAGGCCGAGGCGGCGTTTCGTCACTACGATGCCGGCAACAGGCTGCGGCGGGCGAAGCTGCCTTATGACCCGGACGAGACCGAGCGCTTCGTCGATCGCTCGATCGCCACGTTCACCGCCGGATTCCTCGCCGACCATGCCGGGCAGGGCTGCGACGCGCCCGATCCGATCTTCATCCTCGGCATGCCGCGCTCGGGATCGACCCTGGTCGAACAGATCCTGGCGAGCCACAGCATGGTCGAGGGCACCAGCGAATTGCCGGACATTCCCGTGCTCGCGCGCCGCGACCCGAATTATCCCGAGAGCACGGCGGATTTCCCCGCGGACAAATATCGCGCGCTGGGCGAGGAATATCTCAAGCGGACGCGGGTTCAGCGGCGCACTGATCGGCCCTGTTTCATCGACAAATTGCCGAACAACTGGGCGCATCTGCCGTTCATCCACCTGATCCTGCCCAAGGCGAAGATCATCGACGCGCGGCGCCATCCGCTCGGCTGCTGCTTCTCCAACTTCAAACAGCATTTTGCGCGCGGCCAGGCATTCAGCTACGGGCTGGACGACATGGGCCGCTATTATCGCGACTATGTCCGGCTGATGGCGCATGTCGACCGCGTCCTGCCGGGCCGCGTCCATCGCGTGCTCTACGAGGACATGGTCGACCATACCGAGCGCGAAGTGCGGCGCCTGCTCGATTATTGCGGGCTCGCGTTCGAGCCGGCCTGCATCGCCTTCCATGAGACCGAGCGCGCGGTGCGCACGGCGAGTTCGGAGCAGGTCCGGCAGCCGATATTCCGCGAAGGGACAGAGGCTTGGAAGCCGTTCGAGCCCTGGCTCGGCCCGCTCGAGGCGGCGCTCGGTGACGTGCTCGACGCATATCCGGCCGCACCGGCCGCGTTGTAAAAACGCAACGGGCGAGCACACAAATTTCCGCCTCGCCGCTCTTTGCTTGACGTATACTGCGCCCGCGAACACGCTTGCGTAACAAAAACGCAAAGGGGCCATTGATGTCGTTCGTTCGTCGTCGTCTCGCCGTCAGCGCGCTGCTCGCGTCCGCAGCACTCGCCGCAACCCCCGCCTTGGCCCAGGAAACGCCGCCGGCACCCGCGCCACAGCCGGACAACCAGGCCGACAACCAGGGGCAGAACGGCGACATCATCATCACCGCGCTGAAGCGCTCGGACACGCTGCAGAACGTGCCGATCAGCGTTCAGGCGCTCGGTACCAAGAAGCTCGACGAACTCAATATCTCGAACTTCCAGGATTATGTCGCGTCGCTGCCGTCGGTGACCTTCCAGGCACTGGGCGGCACGCCGGGGACCAACGTCGTCTATATGCGCGGCGTCGCGTCGGGCGGCGACGGCAACCATTCGGGCTCGCTGCCCTCGGTCGGCGTCTATCTCGACGAACAGCCGGTGACGACGATCGGCGGCAATCTCGACGTCCATATCTACGACATCGCCCGTATCGAGAGCCTGTCGGGACCGCAGGGCACGCTGTACGGCGCCTCGTCCGAGGCCGGCACGATCCGTATCATCACCAACAAGCCCGATCTGTCGTCGACCTATGGCCGCATCGACCTGGAAGGGAACAAGGTCAGCAAGGGCGGCTGGGGCGGCAAGGCGGAGGGGATGATCAACATCCCGCTGTCGTCGAACATCGCGTTTCGGGCGGTCGGCTATTACGAACGCGACGCGGGCTTCATCGACAATGTGCCCGGCGTCCGCAATTTCATCTCGCCCAATGTCGCCGGCGGGCCGCCGGCGGTCGCGAGCTATCCCAACGACACCATCCGCCCCGACGGCGGGATCAGCGTGAGCAACGCGCCGTTCGTCAAGAAGGACTATAACGATACCGAGATCGCGGGCGGGCGCGCCGCGCTGAAGGTCGATCTCAACAGCAATTGGACCGTCACGCCGAGCTTCATGTATCAGGATACGCGCAGCCACGGTTCCTACGGCTTCGATCCGCAGGTCGGCGACCTTCAGGTCCAGCATTTCTTCCCCGAATTCCGGCGCGACCGCTTCTGGCAGGCGGGGCTGACGATCGAGGGCAAGGTCGGCAATTGGGACGTGACCTATGCCGCCGCCTATCTCGATCGCAAGGACCTGCAGTCGAGCGACTATACCGACTATTCGGAAGCCTATGACAATCTCTATTCGTCAGTGGGCGGCCTGGCCTATTATTTCGCCTATTGGAACAACAACGGCAACAATATCGATCCGCGTCAGCGCGTCGTCGGTACCGATCATTTCAAGAAGATGAGCCAGGAATTCCGCGTCGCGTCGCCCTCGACCGACCGGTTCCGCATCGTCGCCGGCGCCTTCTATCAGCGCCAGAGCAACTTCATCCATCAGGATTACCAGATCACCGGCCTCGCGACCGACCTGTCGGTCAACGGCTGGCCCGGCACCCTGTGGCTGACCCAGCAGCATCGCGTCGACAAGGATTACGCGATGTTCGGCGAGGCCAGTTACGACATCGCCCCCAATCTGACCTTCACCGCGGGCGGGCGAGCGTTCATCTACGACAATACGCTGATCGGTTTCTTCGGCTTCGGCCGCAACCCGGGCGGCGGCTATACCGCGTCGCCGCCGAACGCGGCGTACAGCTCGAAGACCGGCTATATCCAATGCTTCACGACCGACGGCGAGCGCCTGCGCGACGCGCTGGCGAGCGGCGGCAGCACGACCTTGCTGCCGCCCGCGGTGGCCGGCGCTCCCTGCACCAACCTCGGCGTCTACGCGGCCGGGCGCGGGGTCATCCCGGTCGAGGCATCGGGGCAGGGCTTTACCTATCGCTTCAACCTGAGCTGGAAACCGCGCCAAGGGCTGCTGATGTACGGCACCGTGTCGCGCGGCTTCCGTCCGGGCGGGATCAACCGCCGCGGCGACGTGCCGCCGTATCAGGCCGACTTCCTGACCAATTACGAACTAGGCGCGAAGACGACCTGGTGGGGCGGCAAGTTCCGCTTCAACGCCGCCGTCTATCGCCAGGACTGGGACGCGTTCCAATTCTCGTTCCTGGGCGCGAACAGCTTCACCGAAATCCACAACGGCCCGGATGCGCGGATCTGGGGCGCGGAATTCGACAGTTCGTTGACCGTCGGCGGGCTCAGCCTGACCGCATCGGGATCCTATACCGATGCCAAGACGCGCAAGAATTTGTGCGGCTATGACGACCCGACCTTCACCTGCACGACGCCGGGCGCCGACGGACAGATCAACTACATCTCCGCCGCGGCGGGGACGCGCCTCCCGATCACGCCGCGGGTCAAGCTCAACGGCACCGCGCGCTACACGGTGCCGCTCAGCGACGGCGTGAAGGGCTATGTGCAGGGCGTGGTCAATTACCAGAGCTCGGCATCGAGCGACATCAGGACCAAGGTATTCGTCCTGGCGTTGAACGACCCCAACGATCCGGCGACGGTGGCCAATCCGGCCAGCTTCATCAACCCGGCGGCGCTGCTCGGCCGGCTCAAATCCTATACCACGGCCGACTTCTCGGTCGGCGCCGAGTTCAAGAACTTCAATCTCGAATTCTTCATCGAGAACGCGTTCGACGTGCGCGGTCAGTTGTCGCGCTTCCAGGAGTGCGGCAGTTGCGGTCAGCGACCGTACATCGTGCCGATCCGGCCGCAGACCATCGGCGCGCGCGTCGGGGCCAAGTTCTAGGAGAGGGCGGCGCGGTCGTCGCAGAACGGCCGCGCCGCCAATAGCTGAACTAATGCGATCGACAGCTTGTCGCGCTGGCGCGGCGCACCGTTCGTGCGTATCGGCAGGTCATGGAGCAATATGACGTCCTAATCGTCGGCGCGGGCCATGGCGGCGCGCAGGCGACGATCGCGCTGCGGCAAGGCAAGTTCGACGGCTCGATCGCGATCGTCGGCGACGAGCCCGAGCTTCCTTATGAGCGGCCGCCGCTCAGCAAGGAATATCTGGCGGGCGACAAGAGCTTCGACCGCATCCTGATCCGCCAGCCCGCTTTCTGGGAAGAGCGGCACGTCACGATGCTGCCCAACCGTCGCGTCGTCGCGGTCGATCCGGCGGCGCATCGCGTGACGACCGACAACGACGCCGAGATCGCCTATGGCAAGTTGGTCTGGGCAGCGGGCGGCCATGCGCGTCGGCTGAGCTGTCAGGGGCACGACCTTGTCGGGGTCCATACCGTCCGTACCCGCGCCGACGCCGATCGCATGACCGCCGAGCTTCCCGATGTCCGCCACGCCGTGGTCATCGGTGGCGGCTTCATCGGACTCGAGGCGGCGGCGGTGCTCGCCAAGTTCGGCAAGAAGGTGGTGCTGCTCGAAGCGCTCGACCGGGTTATGGCGCGCGTCGCCGGGCCGGATTTGTCGCGCTTCTATGAGGGAGAGCATCGCGCGCACGGCGTCGACGTCCGGCTCGGCGTCGCGGTCACCGCGATCGAGGGTGAGGACAAGGTGACCGGCGTGCGCCTCGCCGACGGCAGCGTCGTGCCCGCCGACCTCGTCGTCGTCGGCATCGGCATCGTGCCGGCGGTCGAGCCGCTGATCGTGGCCGGCGCCGAGGGCGACAACGGCGTGCGGGTCGACGCGCAATGCCGGACCTCGCTGCCCGATGTCTTCGCGGTCGGCGATTGCGCGCTCCACGCCAATCGCTTCGCCGGCGGCGCGGCGGTGCGGCTGGAATCGGTACAGAACGCGACCGACCAGGCGAATGTCGCGGCCAAGGCTATCCTGGGCGAGGATGCGGCGTATCAGGCGACGCCATGGTTCTGGTCGAACCAGTACGATCTCAAGCTCCAGACCATCGGCCTGTCGATCGGCTACGACCAGGCGGTGGTGCGCGGCGATCCGGCGGCGCGCAGTTTCTCGGTGGTGCATCTGAAACAGGGCAGGGTGATCGCGCTCGACTGCGTCAACGCGACCAAGGACTATGTCCAGGGCCGCAAGCTGGTCGAAACGGGCGCGGTGATCGACCCGGCGCGGCTAATGGATGCGAGCGTGCCGTTGAAGGAAATGATCTAGTCTTCGCTCGCTGGATTTTACTCCCTCCCCGGCGATGGCCGGGGCCCAGTCGCGATGTATTGACGGCGGCGGGATATCGTCGCCGAGTCACGAAACTGGGCCCCGGCCTTCGCTGGGGAGGCGTCAAATTTGCGGGGGTGAGCGTTGCTGGTACGCCCGCCGTCACGCATCCGTCGACGCCGTCGTCCAGCCCAGCCGCGGGATCGTGACCGAGCGCCGCCCCGACAGATCGGTCCGCGTCACGATGACGTCGCGGTCTTCCATGTACGCCAGCACGCGCCGCGCGCGGCCGAGCGAGCTGGTGCCGTAGATGCGCGCGATCTCCTCGTCGCTCGGGCAGGGCCCGCCTTCGCGCGCGGCGCGGGCGATCAGCAGGAAGGCGCCGAGCATCTCGTCCGGCACCGCGGCGGCGGCGGTCATCGCCGGCGCCCATTGTTCGTCCTCCGGCTCGTAGATCCCGGCGCGCGCGGCGGCGAGGCGGCGCGAGAAGCTCGACGGGTCGAGATTGACGCGGCGCAGGCCGGCCATGCGGCAACGGACCTGGAAGTCCTGGAACAACGCCGCTGCCGGGCGCAAAGCGCTGTCCGGATCGGCGACGATGCCGTGGAGCGCATCGACCATCACCGCGCCCGCATCGACCGGATTGTCCTCAGCGACTTCCTGCGCGGCCGGCGTCGCAGCGAGCGCTTCGAGCAACTCGGCGGCGGGTGCCGGGCGCGGCGCGGGCGGCGGCGGTGGGGGCGCCACATAAGCTTCCTCGACGGGCGCCAGGATGAAGCCGCGCATGTCCTCGGCGACATTCTGATCGGGCAGCGGCACCAGCTTCGGGCTCGAGCTGCGCGCGCTGGTCTCGACCGCGCCGATGCGGATCGTCACCGGCCGCCGCGCGATCGCCGGCCCCAGCCCCAGGAACGTGCCGCGTGGCAAGTCGCGGATCGCCTCGGCCTGGCGGCGCTCCATGCCGAGCAGGTCCGCCGCGCGCGCCATGTCGATGTCGAGGAAAGTCCGCCCCATCAGGAAATTGCTCGCCTCGGCGGCGACGTTCTTCGACAATTTGGCGAGCCGCTGCGTGGCGATGATCCCGGCCAGCCCGCGCTTGCGCCCGCGCGACATCAGGTTGGTCATCGCACCGAGCGAAGCGCGGCGGACTTCCTCGCTGACCTCGGCACCCGCGGCGGGGGCGAAGATCTGCGCCTCGTCGATCACTACCAGCGCCGGGTACCAATGCTCGCGCGGCGCATCGAACAGCGCCGACAGGAAAGTCGCGGCGCAGCGCATCTGCCCTTCCATCTCGAGCCCTTCGAGGCTCAGCACGACCGAGGTGCGATGCTCGCGGCAGCGCGCCGCGAAGCGCGTGATCTCGTTGACCGAATAATCGACCGCCTCGATCGCGACATGGCCATAGGGGCCGGCGAAGGTCACGAAGTCGCCCTCGGGATCGATGATCACTTGCTGGACCTGGCGCGCGCTGCCTTCGAGCAGGCGG
>NZ_JBQCCN010000137.1:0-12609 GCF_051962185.1 Sphingomonas sp. | reverse complement strand
CGGTTCGCCACGAAGACCTATGATCCGGTCGATGCCGCCGATACGCTCTCGGCGCGGCCGATGATCGCGGCGCCGATCTATCCCGTGGTGTCGATGACCCTGCCGGTCGCGCATGCCGGCTCGCGCGATGCGCTGCTCGGTCCCGACCCGTCGCCCGAGCTGGTCGCGGCGCATTCGCCCGATCGCAACATCAAGCCCGACAGTCCGCCGTGCTGGCTATGCGCTGCCGAGGACGACCCGACCGTGCCGACCGAGAACATCCTGTTGCTCCACGCGGCATTGCGCGCGGCCAAGGTGCCGGTCGAGTTGCACCTGTTCGAACAAGGCAATCACGGCTTCGGCCTGCGCGGCGTGGTCGGCAAGCCGGCGCATGTCTGGCCGGACCTGTTCCTCGCCTGGGCGACGAGCCGGGGGTGGCTGGGGGCCAGCTGACCTAAGCGGCCCTGTCACGCTTCCCCGGCGAAGGCCGGGGCCCAGTCGCGACGAACTCTCCGCAGCGGGATGCCATCTCTTTTCCGATGAAACCGGGCCCCGGCCTTCGCCGGGGAGGCGTTTTTACCTGATCCTACTGCCTCAATCCTTCGCCCGCGCCGCCAACGGATAAGTGATGATCAGCGCCAGCGGCTGCGCGCCTTTCTGCCTTATCCCCATCGTCTCGCCGGCGAAGAAGTAGATCGCCTGCCCGGCCTTGACCCGCTCGGTGCGATCGCCCGAGAACGCCTCGCCTTCGCCCGACAGGACGTAATAGACCTCGTCATGCCCGAGCCGGTGCGCACCGATCGCCGCGCCGACATGGAGCACGCGCTCGCGGAACTCCATCGCCCGGCCGGGCACCGCGTCGCTGAAGCGATAGGCGGTGCTCATGCCGATATTGCCGTGCGGCGGCGGTTCGTCGCGCCTGACCGACTCGCCGTCGACCACCGTCATCCGACCGGCGGGCTTATCCTGCGCGAGCGCCGGCGCGGCCAGCGCCAGCAAGCCGATCAGGATCGGGCTATTTCGCATCGCCCAGCGCCGCGATCAGCGTTTCCATGTGCGCTATGTAGGTGCCGGTCGAGATCCCGATCGCCGGCTTTGGATCGAGATAGGGCGAGGTGTCGGTTTCGTCGCCGACCCGCGTGCTCGAATAATCGCCCGGAGTCACCGTCTTCGAGCCGTCGTGCGTGTAGCGATGGCTGGTCATCTTGAGTTCGGTCGGCCACCAGCCGGCGGCGTTGAGCGTCCTGACCAGTGCGTCCGGGCTGTTCGCCGCCAGATCGGCATTGCGGTCCGACCCGGCCCCCATGTCGGTCAGATAATAACGGTCGAGCGGCTGGCGGCCCTCCGCCTTGAGCGGCGAATCCTTGCTAGCGACCTCAGGCGGCGTGGCCTTCAGTTCCTCATATTCGCGGCGCAGCTTGGGCACGTCGAGGTGCCGGAAGGAGCTGTAATGGCCCAGCGTATCGGCCGGATTGCCGTCGACATAATATTCGCCGTTGACCACGTTAGAGCCGCGGCGGTGGACGTACATCGGCTTGTTGGTGCCGATCTCGAGGAAAGTCGGATAGGTCTTGCCGTCCTTGTTGAGCTCGGGCGGCGACTTGACCGACTCCAGCCAATCGAGCGCCGCCGGGATACCCGCCAGGAATTTTGGGTCGCCGGTCAGGCGATAGAAATTCATCAATTGCTCGACATTGGCATAGGTCGTGTGCGTGACGATCGCGGTCGGCTCGTAGGTCCGCGCGCCGGTCGGCTTCAGATCGAGCGTATATTGCAGCCCCCAGCCCGCCTGTGGGGCGGGCTGCTGCGTCGTCACATAAATGTCCATCGCGCGCCGGATCGGCTCGAGCACGCGCGTGTCGCCGGTCACCTGATAATATTGGATCAGGAAACGGATATTCTCGCCCGCGACATCGTCGTTGAAGGTGATGAACGACGTATAGTCGGGCTTGCCGTGGTCGATATACGGGAATTTGGTCGCCGGCGCGCGCTGCGGCCAGCCGCCATTGGGATATTGGCTGTTCAGAACGAAGTTCAGCGCCTTCTCTAGCGGCGGCAGATATTTGGGATCGTGCTTCTCGACATAGAGCCGCAGCAGGAATTGCATCGCTTCGGAGGTGCCGGCGTCGTCGAACGTGGCGTTGCCCCAATAATGCTGGAATTCCTCCAGCCGCCAGGCGTTCTTGCCGATCGTCGCATACCATTTGGCGGTCGAGGCCGGACCGCCGAAATCGATGAAATAATGCCAGCCGCCACCGGGAAGCTGCCCCGCGACCAGAGCGTCGGCGGCCTTGGTCGCGGCCTGGTAATAATATTCGTCGCCGGTCGCGTGATAGGCGTCGAGGAACAAATGGCCCATCGTGCCGGTCCCGGGCGGCTGCACCCAGATCATCGTCGGATAGGCTTCCATCTCGCCCCAGCGGCGCGACCCGTCGGGTAATTGCGACCAGACATAGCCGCCGCGCACCGATGCCTTGTCGACCATGAATTCGGACGCGCGCTTCATCGTCGCGAGAATCTGGGCGCGGCTCGCCGCCACCGCCGGCGCCGCCATCATCGCCGCGATCGCGGCCCCCGCCATGACCACCGCCTTCAGATGCCGCACGTGCCGTCTCCCGGAAAGAAAATGCCGGTGCGGAGGGCACCGCACCGGCAGGCAGGAAAGTTGGGACGCAAGTCAGTAATTGAACCGGAACCCGGCGAGGAATTCCCGACCGGTATGGTGATAGACCGAGAGTAGATTGGTCGAATCGTTATACTGGTCCTGATACTGATCGGTCAGATTGATGCCCTCGAAGGTGAGCTTGAACTGCTTGGTGAGCGTGATCTGGACCGATGCGTCGATATTGAGAGTCTTGTTGTAACCCTGGCTGTCGATACCCTGAGTGCCGACCGCATCCGAGAGATAGCCCGAACGATACGCCGCCGAGACGCGCGCGCTGACCACCTTATCCTCGTAATAAAGCGTGGCGTTGGCGCTGTTGCGCGACAGGCCGGTCAGGTCGGTGATCTTCACCACGGCGCCCGACGAGTTCAGATATTTGATGTTCGATTCGACATGCGTGTAGTTCAGCAGCACGCCGAAATTACCGAGGAAGCCGGGCAGGAACTTGAACGGCTGCTGGAAATTGACCTCGATGCCGCGCAGGCGGCCGCCCGGCGTGTTGGTCGGTGCGGAGAACGTCCAGTTGGTCAGCGACGGATTGCAGATACCCGGGTCGAGATTGGCGCAGGCCGCAACCGCCAGGCTGTCGGGCAGGCCGAACGGGTTGTTGCTATAGGCGCCCGACGACTGGACCGTCTGGACGAAACTGTCGATGTTCTTCTGGAACAGCGCCACCGACAGCAGCGCGCCCGGCATGTAATACCATTCCGCCGCCGCATCGAGCGTGGTCGCGCGGAACGGATCGAGCATCGGGTTGCCGACCGACACCGAACGATTGGCGCCCGACACCGACACGGTCGCCGACGGCGCGAGGCTGGTGAGATCCGGACGCGCCATCACTCGTGCCGCCGCCAGGCGGAGCTGGAACTTGGGCGAGAACTCGAACACGAGGTTCGCCGACGGCAGCCAGTCGTCATAGGTGCGCGATACCGTGAGCGGCGTCGCCGCCCCGCTCAGGAAGGTATAGCCCTGCGAGCGCTGGAACGTCTGCACGTAGCGGACGCCGGCATTGCCGCGCAGGTTGAACAGGCCGAAATCGCGATTGAAGTTGAACTGCAGGAACCCGCTCTTGTCGTGCTCGTCGACCGCGACGTTGCCGGCCAGACCCGGCTCGATGCCCAGCTTGAATGTCCCGCCGCGCGCCGTCGGATCCTCAAGGCCGAAGAAGTCGCGTGCCTTGAAATAGTCGGCGTCGAAGAAGCTCTGGCCCTCGATCGAGACGATCTGGCCATATTGGTTGAGGTCGAGATCGCCCGGCAGCTTGCAGCACGCCAGGTTGGTATCCTGCGATGCCGTGGTCCCGTTGCTGCGCCGCAAATCGGTCGCCTGGAACCCATAGCCCTTATAGGCCGCACCGCCCTGGATCGAGAAATCGTCGGTGACGTCCCATTTGAAGCTGAGCGCGCCGGTTTCGTAGGTGTTCTTGGCCGACGCCGCGCGCAGGCGCAGCTGGCTCAGCACCCAACCGGTGCCGTTGGCGAGGTTCGCCGTGCCCCAATTGAAGACGGGATGATGGCGGTCGGTATAATCGTAGCTGAAGCCGTCGATATTGTATTGGTCGAACGTCACCGTGTTCTGGATCGGATTCTCGTGATCCGATTGCGAGTGCCCCGCGACGAAGTTCATCGAGAATTTGTCGCCGAACTTCTGATCGACGTTGAGCGTCAACTGCTTGAACTTGGTGTCGAGCCGGTCGAAGCGGTTCTCCACGCGGATGTCGACATCGTCGAAGGTGCCCGCGATCAGCGCGCCGTTCTGCACCGTCGCCTTGGTCACGTCGATATCGTTGACGCCGCAGGTGGTCGGGCGGTTCGACGCCGTGCAGGCGCCCGCGACCGAGAAGCCATTGGCTTCGAGATAGCGTTCCTCACGCGTCGCCTTGAAGTCGGCGTAGAGGCCGTCGAGGCTGATCGTCGTGCTGCTGGTCGGTTTCCATTGCAGCGATCCGGTCAGGCCGATGCGCTGCTGGTCGTCGATATAATAATCGTAGCGCGGGAACCGCGGGTGGAACAGGCTGTTCGCGGTGGCGCACTCGGGCGTCAGTTGCTCGTTCTTGGACCCGTATTGGCAGGTCGTACCGAGATAGCTCTGGAAGCCCGGCGCCGCGCCGGCGACGTTGGTCGTCCAGCGCACCGTGCTGTAACCGCTCTCGACCAGCCTGCGCTTGGTATAGGCGGCCGACAGCAGAGCTCCGAACGTGCCGTCCTGGTTCGACCACGCGATCATCGCGGCGGCGCGGGGCGAGGTCTTTTGGGCGAGATCGTTATAGCTGGCCTGACCCGAGACCGCGACCGTCACGCCGGGCTTGTAGTCGAACGGCCGAGCGGTGCGCAGGTCGACGGTTGCCCCGAGCGACCCTTCCTCGGTCGCCGCATCGGGCGTCTTCTGCACCGTGATCGCGTTGAACAGGTCTGCGGCGAACACGTTGAAGTCGAAGCCGCGGCCGCGATTGGTGCCGCCCGACGAATCGGCGCCGCCCGCGGTGGCGATCGCCTCCATGCCGTTGATGCGGACGCGGGTGAATTGCGGGCCGAGACCGCGCACCGAGATCGACCGGCCTTCGCCGCCGTCGCGCGACAGCGCGACGCCCGGGATGCGCTGGATCGATTCGGACAGATTGAGATCGGGGAACTTGCCGATGTCCTCGGCCAGGATCGAGTCGATCGCGACCGCCGACTGCTTCTTCTGGTCGAGCGCCTTGGCCAGACTGCCGCGGAAACCGGTGATGACGATGTCCTTGCCCGGATTCTGGCTATCGTCGGCGGCCGCCGTCTGCGGCGCGTCGGCCGGGGGAGCCGCCGGGGCCGCGCTGTCGTTCGGACCGGCCGGCGCGGTTTGCGCGTGCGCCGCGCCGGCGGCGATCACCATCACCGCGAGCGAGGCGCCGCCCCGCAACAACGAATCGAACCGAATACCCTTTCGCATTTAAACCTCCCTGGGATCGGGCCAGAGGGTCTTCCCTCTTGGCCGCATTTCTACCGACTGATTGACCTTCCTCTTGAACTCGGGGCGAGCCGCCGATCGAGCGACGACAGGCGCAGGCGACCGTCCGCGATGGCTGCACGATGGCGCCGCGCCAGCCCCGACGCGGCACCCCGGTCGCACCGCTCCCACAGCGCCAGCCACGCCAGCGCTTCGCCGACGCGCGCGCCCGGCTCCAGGCACACCCGCTGGATGTCCTGATCGAACGTCGCAAAAAAGGCTGGCTCGCCTTGCATCCTCTCGAGCGTCTCCCGCGCTTCCCGAACAGACCATCGCTCACTATGGACACCGGTGTCAATGATCGATCTGCAAAGCCGGAACATCATCCAGTGCAGGAAACCGATCCGCGCGCGGTCATCGCCAGCGAACGCGCCTTGCCGCGCCATCAATTCCTCGGCGTAGATCGCCCAGCCTTCGGCGAATCCCGCCGTATATTCGGCGCGTAGGGCATGCGGCCGCGCCCTTGCGTCGAGGGGCAATTGCACCATGTGGCCCGGGAGCAACTCGTGATGAACGACGCTCGCCAGACTCCAGTCGGGGCGGCGGCGAATGTCCGACAGATCGACGAAATAGCTGCCCGGCGTGCCGTCGGGGGTCGGCAGGACGCGATATCCACCCTTTTTCACCGCCTCTTCCACCGGTGTCATCCGGCGCGCCGCGACATTGGCGCATTCAGGCGGCAGCGGGCCGAACAACGCCGGCAATCGCGCCCTGGCGAGATCGAGCCGGCGATTCATGTCGGCGACCGCGCGATTCTTGCCCGCCTCGTCATCGGTATAGAGGAAGTGGGGATCGCGGAACGCGGCGCGGAAGCGCTCGCCGGTCGTGGCGCCGCGATAGCCCAGCTTGTTCAGCAGTTCGTCCGCCTCGGCCGCGACCTCCATCGCCCGCGCCATGACCCGGCGATGGATCGCCGCCGCGCCGCGCCCGCCGAACTGGCGATCGATCATCAGGTCGAAATATTCCTGGCCATGGGGAAGGCGCCCCACACCCGGCTCTCCGGCGCGAGCCGTCAGCGTCGACAAGAGCCGCGCCTGGTCGCCGAGCGCCAAGCCGACGCTCCCGGGTGTCCGCGCTGCCGCCGCCGAGATCCCGGCAATCGTGCGGTCGAGCGCGTCGCGCGGCAGCACGATGCCCGCCGCGGCGTCTTGGCGAATCGCCGCATTGTCGGCGGCGATGCGATCGCCCGCATCGCGCGCGCCGGGCTCGCGCCAGGCGCCACTATTTGGCGTGACGGTATAAGGGCTGCGGCCCAGTCGACCGTGGGGCATAATCGCCGCGATCCGCACGTCGATCGCCAGCCCTTCGCGCGACGCCTCGAGATCGAGTAGCGCGCCGGGTGACAGGCCGCGTGTGCCGACCCCCCGAAGCCGCTTCAGCTTGGCGGCGGGGTTGTCGAGTGTCGCCAGCCCGTCGAGCGTCGCGCGCAAGGCCGCGTCGGCGTCTCCGGCCGCCTGCAGTCGGGGCGCGATCGCGATGGCCGCCGCGCTCGCCAGGAAAGTGCGCCGTCCGATCATTCCACCCCCGCAATCGCCGCCGGCCCCACCGGCAAGGTCAGCACGGCGCCGCGTCGCAGATGCGTGCCGTCGAACGAAAAGCTCTCGATGCGATTGCCGAGCATCGCCTGTGCCAGGATCTGGCGCCCGTCGCGCGACCAGACCATGCCCTGGCCCCAGCCGCCCATCCAGGCCTCGGTCACCTTGACCAGCCGCCCGCGATCGATCCGCCAGATCTGGAGCAGCCCGTGATCGGACCAGCCCCGCGACGCGCGCGGCATGTTCGACCCGTTGTTGACGGTGACCGCGACATAACGGCCATCGCGCGACATCTTCACGCCTTCCGGCGTCAGGCCGACCGCGACGGTATCGACCGTGACCGGCACCGCGCCCGAAAGATCGATCAAGCTGATCGTGTCCATGTCGCGCCCGCCGCCGCCGATATTGCCGGTGACCGCGAAATGCCGATCGCCAGCCGCGTCGATCGCATAAGGCCGCAGGCTCGCCATTGTCGCCGGCTCGACCAGCGCGAGACTGTCGCTTCCGACCACGATCCGGCTGACGCGATTGTCGCCGTCGCGCGTGACCAGCGCCTGGCGGCCGCCGTCATAGAAGATCGGCTGGGCCGGCGAGGAGGTCGTCGGCCCAATGGCGACGGTCGCCAACGGACGCAAGCTGCCGCCGGCAAGGTCGAACAGCGACACGGTCCCCGCCGCGCGATTGGCGATCAGCACACGCCGGCCGCTCGGATCGATCGCGATACCCGAGGCGCCGGCGCCGGCGCGAATGGTCGAGACGATCTTCGCAGCCTTGAGATCGATCACCGACACCCGGTCGTCGGGCTCGATATCCTTGCCGTCGGCGCGGACGCGGCGCGCGCAGGTGACGATGGCATAAGCACCGTCGGGCGTGATCGCGACGCTGCGCGGCGGCCCGATTACGCTCGCCGGCGCCGCCACCGTCGCGACGACGCGCAGCTTGCCGCCGCCGAAATCGAGGATCGAGATACTGTCGGGGACCAGCGGCGAAGGGACGATCTGCCGCCCGTCGTCGAGTACCTGTTTACCGTCATTCGCCGACACCGCGATGTCGGCATGGGCGGGCATGGCCAGTGCGGCCAGCAGGAGCAGCGTGCGCTTCATGCCGCTGCCTCGACCAACGGCGGCACGTCCTCACCACGCAACACCGCTCG
Source organism: Sphingomonas sp. (assembly GCF_051962185.1). Taxonomy (GTDB): domain Bacteria; phylum Pseudomonadota; class Alphaproteobacteria; order Sphingomonadales; family Sphingomonadaceae; genus Sphingomonas. The sequence continues at coordinate 4,295 of NZ_JBQCCN010000137.1, read as the reverse complement.
CGCCCGCTCGAGGTCGAGCGCGCCGTCCCAGCGCGCCACCGCGACCGTCGCGACGCTGTTGCCGATCAGGTTCACCACCGCGCGCGCCTGGTTGAGGAAGCGGTCGACCCCCAGCAGGAGCACCAACCCGGCGACCGGTAGCGCCGGCATCGCCGACAAGGTCGCGGCCAGCGCGACGAACCCCGCACCCGCGACTCCCGCCGATCCCTTCGAGGTCAGCAGCAACACCGCCATGATCGTCAGTTCGTCGCCGAGCGATAGCGGCGTGCCCGTCGCCTGGGCGATGAACACCACCGCCATCGACAGATAGAGCGAGGTGCCGTCGGTGTTGAACGTGTAACCGGCGGGCAGCACCAGCCCGACCACCGGCCGCGCCACCCCCAATTGCTCGAGCCGCGCCATCAATTGCGGCAGCACCACCTCGGTCGAGCAGGTGCCGAACACGATGAGAATCTCGTCGGCGATATAGCGCAGCAAGGCGATCAGCGAGATGCCCGCCAGCCGCGCGACGAGCCCGAGCACGACCATCACGAACAGGATTGCGGTGACGTAGAGCGCGACGATCAGATAGCCGAGCGGCAGCAGGGTCGCGATGCCGTATTTGCCGGTGGTGAAGGCCATGCCCGCGCCCGCCCCCAACGGCGCCAGCCGCATCACCATGCCGACGATACGGAACATCGCCTTGGTGATGTCGTCGATCAGCGTCGTCAGCCGCGCGCCGCTATCGCCCATCGCGCCCAGGGCCACGCCCATCAGCAACGCGATCAGGATGACCTGGAGCATCGTCCCGCCGACGAAGGCCGAGCCGACGCTGTCGGGAATGATGCCGAGCAGGAAGTCGGCGACCCCGCCCGCGCCCTTCGCCGTCGTCGCATAGCCCGCGACGGCGCTGGCATCGAGCGTCCGCGCGTCGATGTTCATCCCCGCGCCGGGCCGCGCGACATTGGCGACGATCAGCCCGGCGCCGAGCGCCACCGTCGACAGGATTTCGAAATAGACCAGCGCCTTCAGCCCCAGCCGCCCGACCTCGCGCAGATTGCCCATCTGCGCGATGCCGACCGCGATTGTGCCGAAAATGATCGGCGCGAGCAGCATCTTGACCAGTTTGACGAAGCCGTCGGCGACCGGCTTGAGCGCGATGCCCCAGCCCGGCGCGAGCACGCCGAGGGCAATGCCGATCGCCATGCCGATCAGCACCTGAACCCAGAGCTGGCGCAATGCGCGCATCACCCCATCCTTCTCCTTCCCGCCGCCCGGTCTCTTTGCCGGGTCGACATGCTGCGTCAGGCCATCACGCGTGCCGGCGCGACGTCCTCGGTCATTGTGCTCATCAACTGGTACAGCTTGCTCTTCGCCTCGAAGCCGACCCCCGGCACTTGCGGCAAGGCGACATAGCCGTCCTCGACCGCGATGCCGTCGGCGAACCCGCCGAACGGCTGGAACACGTCCGGGTAGCTCTCGTTGCCGCCCAAATGCAGGCCAGCGGCGATGTTGAGCGACATCTGGTGGCCGCCATGCGGCACCACGCGCCGCGTCGACCAGCCCTCTTCCTTGAGCACGTTCAGCGTGCGCAGATATTCGACGAGACCGTAGGACAAGGCGCAGTCGAACTGCAGCCAGTCGCGGTCCTTGTGCATGCCGCCGAACTTGAGGAGGTTGCGCGCGTCCTGGTGCGAGAACAGATTCTCGCCGGTCGCCATCGGCCGGTCGTAATGCTTGCCGAGCTCGGCCTGGAGCGCGAAGTCGAGCGGGTCGCCGACTTCCTCGTACCAGAACAGATTATAAGGCTTGATCGCCTCGCCGAAGCGGATCGCGGTGTCGAGGTCGAAGCGGCCGTTGACGTCGACCGCGAGGCACTGCCCGTCGCCGACCACTTCGAGCGCCGCCTCGATCCGCGCGATGTCCTGGTCGAGCGGCACCGCGCCGACCTTCATCTTGCAGACGCGATAGCCGCGGTCGCGATAGCCGCGGAACTCGTCCTGCAACTGCTTGTGGTCCTTGCCCGGGTAGTAATAGCCGCCGGCGGCATAGACCCACACCTTGTCGTCGGGGGTGCCGCTGCCATAACGTTCGGCGAGCAATTGATAGAGCGGCTTGCCGGCGATCTTCGCCACCGCGTCCCACACCGCCATGTCGATCGTGCCGACCGCGACCGAGCGCTCGCCATGGCCGCCCGGCTTCTCGTTGGTCATCAAGGTCGACCAGATCGCGAACGGATCGAGATTGTCGTTCTCGTGATCGATCAGCCGCTCTGGATCGGCCTCGGTCAGCCGCGCCAGGAAGCGGTCGCGCATCAGCGCACCCTGGCCATAGCGGCCGTTCGAATTGAAGCCGTAGCCGATCACCGGGCGTCCGTCGCAGACCTGGTCGGTGATCACCGCCACGACCGAGCAGGTCATCTTCGAGAAATCGATATAGGCATTCGCGATCGGCGACGCGATCGACACCGTCTGTTCGCGAACCTCGACGATACGCAAGCTTATGCTCCCTTATCCAGCCGTCCCAGCATCGGGATAGGTCGTGGAGCACCATTATGGCCAATGCCGTTGCCGCGCATCGTCATGCCGATTATGCATAGCCCATGGAGCTGGACTGGCTGATCGATTTCGTCGCGCTCAACGAAACGGGCAATTTCTCGCGCGCCGCCGAATTGCGTCACATCACGCAGCCGGCGTTCAGCCGCCGCATCCGCGCGCTCGAGGATTGGGTCGGCACGCCCTTGTTCGAGCGCACTGCGCAAGGCACGCGACTGACCCCGGCCGGCACGCAATTCGCGCGCGGGACGCCGGGGCTGGTGCGGACGATCACCGATCTGCGTCGCGACGCGCGCGAGGTCGGCGGGCGCGAGACCGCGACGCTCCATTTCGCGGCGACCCATTCGCTGTCGTTCAACTTCTTTCCCGGCTGGTTGCGCCGGGTCGAGCAGGAGACCGCGGTCGGCCCGGTGCGGCTGGTGTCCGACACGATGCAGGCCTGCGAGGAATTGATGCTGCAAGGGCAGAGCCAGTTCGTCCTGTGCCACCATCATCCGATGGCGCCGAGCCGGCTGGAAAGCCCCGCCTTCGCGTCGCTTTATGTCGGCGAGGATTCGCTGGTCCCGCTGGTCGCGCCCGATGGCGACGGGCGGCCGCGCTGGCGGCTCGAGGGCGACGCCGAGGAATTGCCGCTGCTTGCCTATAGCGCCGAATCGGGGCTCGGCCGGATCGTCGCGTCGAACCGGTTCGACCGTCGCGCGCCGGCGCTGGAGACAGTCTTTTCGGCGCAACTCGCCGCCACGTTGCTCGGCATGGCGCGCGGCGGCAGCGGCATCGCCTGGCTGCCCGCCAGCCTCGCCGCCGACGATCTCGCGCGCGGCAATCTGGTGCCCGCAGGGGGCGAGGATTGGGCGATCCCGGTCGGCATCAGGCTGTATCGCCCGGCCGCGCGGCAGAGCGCGGCGGCCGAGCGTTTCTGGAGTCACTTGCCGCCCGCCTGATGCCGAACGCGCATCGCCGTCACTTCTTGCGCGACGGTGCGGGCAAGGCGACGGCGTTGTTGAGCATCGTCACTTCGGGCGTGCCGTCGGGTAGCGCCACGCGAACCCGCCAGCCCGCGCCGGCGCCCGACGGCAGCGCCATCTTCACCATCGCGGTCTTGGGCGTGAGGTCGATCGGCGCGGCGAGCGTCGGCACGGCGACGCTGGCGACGACCTTGCCGCTCGCATCGACCAATTCCGCGCGACCGCCGCTCGCCGGGAGTGCGCCCAGGCTGTGCACCGTCACCCCGACCGCCTTGCCCGCGACCGTCACGTCGTCGACCCCGATGCCGAGATCGGCACGGCGCTCGGTCGGCACGCCCGGCGTCTCCAGGGTGAACTCGAGCACCGTGGTCGTGTGCGGCGCGAAGCTGACGTCGACCGATCCGCTGCGTTCGAGCATTACCTCGCTCGCCGTCGGCGTCCCGTCGGCGCTGTCGCCGCCCGAGGCGCTGGTGCCCGCGGTCATCTTCCATTTGCCCGCCGCCACATTCCAGGTCGACATCGTCGCCGGCTGCGGCACGTCGCTGGTATTGTAGGCGACGACCTTGAAATGCCCCGGGGTCGCGCCCGGCACTAGGATCGCGACCGCTTCCGCCGCGCCGGGATTGGCGAAACGCCAGCTCACGGTGTTGCCCGGATAGGTCTGGTTGCGAACCAATGCGATGCCGCCCAGCCGCTGCCGCTGGAGATAGTCGTTGGGCATCTCGACGCGGTCGGTCCACCAATGCCCTTCGGTGTACATGTACATATGCTGCGACTTGTAGGCGATCGCGTCGGC
>NZ_JBQCCN010000136.1:0-36135 GCF_051962185.1 Sphingomonas sp. | reverse complement strand
TCGCGGCGACAATGTCAACGACATCGCCTTCACGCCGGAGAGCCGCACGCCCGATCCGCAGCGCATGGTCCAGGGTTATGCCCAGTCGGCGGCGACGCTCAACCTGCTGCGCGCCTTCGCCCAGGGCGGGTACGCGAACCTGCACCAGGTGCATCGCTGGACGCACGATTTCCTCGGCTCCAGCCCCTGGGCGAAGAAGTACGCCGAGACCGCCGACCGCATCGGCGAGGCGCTCGAGTTCATGGAAGCGTGCGGAATCAATCCCGACACCGTACCGCAGCTCGGCCAGACCCAATTCTCCACCAGCCATGAAGCGCTGCTGCTTCCGTAAGAGCAGGCGCTGACGCGGCAGGACAGCCTGACCGGCGACTGGTACGACACCAGCGCGCATTTCCTGTGGATCGGCGACCGCACGCGATTCGACGGATCGGCGCATGTCGAATTCCTGCGCGGCATCGGCAACCCGATCGGCGTCAAATGCGGGCCGAGCCTGGAGCCCGACGTGCTGTTGCGCATGCTCGACACGCTCAACCCGGGCCGCGTGCCCGGCCGCATGACGCTGATCACCCGCTACGGCCACGACAAGATCGAGGCGGGTCTGCCCAAGCTGGTGCGCGCGGTGAAGCGCGAAGGGCATCCGGTGATCTGGAGCTGCGACCCGATGCACGGCAATGTCATCAAGGCCGCCAACGGCTACAAGACGCGGCCGTTCGAGCGCATCCTGGCCGAAGTCCGCGGCTTCTTCGCCGTACACCGTGCCGAAGGCACCTTCGCCGGCGGCATCCATGCCGAGATGACCGGGCAGAACGTCACCGAATGCACCGGTGGCGCGGTCGACGTGACCGAGCAGAGCCTGGCCGATCGCTATCACACGCATTGCGACCCCCGCCTCAACGCCGGGCAGAGCCTGGAGCTGGCGTTCCTGCTCGCCGAGATGCTCAACGACGAACTCCGCCAGCGGCGGGCTGAGGCGGCCTGAGGTCGAGGCACGGGGCTCCTTGGTTCCCCCTTTCCACTAAGGGGACGGGAGTTCGAACTGTCGATCCTCAACCCGAAGGAGCCGCGCCGCTTGCCGGGGATCGGACCCACAATTGCGGAAACACCGTCTCCAGCGGCTTGGTGTCGGGCAAGATATAGACATAACCGCCCTTCTTCAGGAACAGCGGCCGCACGCTTTTGTCGTAGAATGCCGCGGGCAGGTTGACGCACCCGAAAGTGATGCGGTTGTCGTCCGAAGTTGGCGATAGCATCCGTTGGCGTCGGCGCTCCTTCGGATTGGCGCCGGGTGGGATCGGGTGGAGCGCCACCGACGTGGCATAATCGATCCACAGCACCCGCTGCCGGCCGGCCGCCCACCCGTATCGGGCCAGGAAGCGTCCCGCCGGCGTCGTCTTTTCGGCTGGGCCGATCTCGGCGAGGTTCTTGCTGCCGATACCGGGGGTCGCCTCATCGCCGACCGCGACGCCGATCAACACCGGCGCATTGCCGAGCGCTTGGCCCTTGGCGTCGAACAGGAACAGCGCGGCGTTCTTCTTGTCGATGACGATATAGGGGAGCGCGCCATTGTCATCGGACGCGGCGATCCAGTCGGAAACCCGCCTGACCTCCGCCGATTGCGCAAGTTCGACCTTCGGCGTCGCTACCCTGCGTGACGGTGCCGAGACCAGCGGCCGGCTATGCTTCGCCGTTCCGGAAGGCGCGGCGCCTGTCAGCACCAGCCCGGCGAGCGCCATTAGCATCGTGATCATCGTTCCGGGCGCTCGGTACAGGGGCGCCGCCCTGACGCACAGGGCGACGCCGGATGATGCGGTTCGATCAGAATGTCGCCAATCGGCAATGGCCGCCTGGCACCATCAATTGCGCGGGCGCTTTTTCTGGCTCGCCGCCATTCGTTGCTCGATGCCGTCGACGCGGGCGTTGAGCTGGTCCAGCCGCTGACCGTTGTTCTGCGCCTGTCCCGACGCGGCCTGCGCTTGCGACAACGCCGACTTCGCCGTGCCGTCCGTCTCGTTCAACTTCGCCTCGAGCGCGTCGACGCGCTGACTGACCGGTGCGATCTGCTCCCGCACATAGCTTTTGGTCGCGCAGCCGCCGAGGCCGAGCCCACCAGCCAAGATCACGATCGCAGGGGTTATTTTCGCTAAAGACGCCAACATCACACACTCTTTCAATGGTTAACGAGCGGGACCACCCAAGCCGTACGCCTCCTTGTCAACAATCCCGATTCCGGCCGTCTGTGCCTCCGGTCGGATGAGTGGATTGGGGGACGACTCGAGGCGCTGGGATGCTCTGCCGGAGCGCGACTGGACACGGTTGCCCGTGGCGCCGTCCGACGCAAAAAAAAGCAAGAATTACTAGCTATGAAGCGAGCCGGCTGCACAGCCGGGCAACGCGGGCGACGGCAGTGCGGACACCGCCGTCGCCCGTCATTTGCCGCCTTTGGACGGTCTTACTTTTTCTTCGCGGCGTCGTCCATCGCGTCGGCCTTGTTCGCCCCGGCATCGCGGGTCGCGTCGGCCTTGTTGTTCAGCGCATCGGCCGCGTTGTCGGCTGCGGCCTTGTCGGCGTCGGCGATGTTGCTGCCCTCGTCGCGGATCGCCGAGGCATTGGCATCCATCGCGTCGGCGGAATTGTCGTACGCGGCCTGGACGTTGTCCGCGGCGTCGGTCTTGTGTCCGCACGCACCCAGCGGCAGCAGGGCGGCGGCGGCAGCGACGACGAGAAACTTCTTGGTCATGGACATCCCCTTTGGAACGGTTTCAGCGGCGGCAGGTTTGGCATCCCATCGGGATAGCGTCGCCTTGACCGACCGGGGTCGAAACATTTGGGTCGCCCCTTGGTTTCATCGAAGCGTCACTTTTTCCGACGGACCATGCGTCCGACACGAGGCTGCCGCGCCACGAAGCTCCCCGGCGCGGCAGCCTTTGTCGTCCTTGATCCGGTTCGCGCGAGCGTCTTTTCCGGTCGATCGCACCGATCGAGAAGCTCCGTTTCCAGTGCGCGACGAACCGCCGTATCAGTCGATTCCTCGGCGCAATTCCGGCGATGCCGCCGTGCGCCGGAAAGCTTCCTAAGTGACCACGCTCGCCGCTGTCGGAAGGCACTGACGCTTTTTTCCTAGCCAACCCCTCGCCCGTCCGGCACACTTCGGTCGATTTCCGTAAGGGAATCCAACCCGATCAACGGGTCGCCTTGTGTGAAACACGCGTCTCAGTCCGGTTTGCCAGGGGGCAGCGGGGAAGGCGCGGTATGACAGGGAGAACCCGATGCGTGCCTTTACTTCGCTTGCCGGCGGCGCTTGCCTGACGGCCTTATCGCTCGCGTTCAGCGCGACGCCCGCCTGGGCCGACAACACGCCCGAATGCAACGCCAATGCCGTGGTGGTCACCGCGCTGGAATGCGGTGCGCCGAGCACCGCGACCGCCCAATATTCGACCGCCGTCGGCACCAATACGACCGCGAGCGGCGATTTCAGCACCGCGGTGGGCAGCTATGCGGGCGCCTCCGGCTTGGTCGCCACCGCCGTGGGATCGAATGCCCAGGCGACGGGCGATTTCAGTGCGTCGATCGGCACCAACTCGGTCGCCAGCGCGACCGGCGCCCAAGCGTTCGGCGTACAGGCGCAGGCGACGGGTCAATATTCGACCGCTACCGGCTTCTCCTCGTCCGCAAGCGGCAACCAGTCGAGCGCGTTCGGTGACGGCGCCTTCGCGTCGGGCGACAAATCGGTCGCGAGCGGCGCAACCTCGAAGGCAACCGACGAAGGCGCCGCCGCGTACGGTTTCGGCGCCAATGCCGGTGCCATCAACGCGCTCGCCATGGGAATGAACAGCACGGCGACCGGCGGCAGCGGCGTTGCCGTCGGCGCCAATTCGACCGCGAGCGGGCTGCTGACCGTCGCGGTGGGCGGATCGTCCACCGCCTCCGGCACCGCAGGCATCGCCATCGGCCAAAATGCCAACGCCTCCGCTGATTTCTCGATGGCGGTGGGTTCGCTGGCGCAGGCGTCCGCCTTCGCCAGCACCGCGCTGGGCGTGCAGAGCGTCGCTTCCGGTACCAACTCGATCGCGGCGGGCTTCAATTCGAACGCCGCGGGGCTCAACGCGATCGCGGTCGGCAACGGCGCCCAGGCGACCGGCGACAATTCGATCGCGCTCGGCAATGCGGCCTCCGCCGCGAACGTCAATTCGGTGGCGATCGGCAACGGCGCCACGACGACGCTCGACAACCAGGTCATGGTCGGCGGCGCGGGCCAGTCCGTCGCGATCGGGGATCTCGCCGCCAGCACCGCGGCGCAAGTCGGGTCGGTCAACCTGGTCACCGCCGATGCCAGCGGCACGCTGGGCGTCGGGCCGTCGGTCGCGTCGCTCGCCACCGCTGCCTCGGTGTCGGCATTGTCCGGGCAGGTCACCACCAATACCGGTCAGATCGCCACCAACACCGCGGCCATCGCGACCAACACGGCGGCGATCGCCGGCAACACCGCCTCGATCAATACGCTCAATACCCAGGTGGCGGGCAACACCGCGTCGATCACCACGCTCAATACGCAAGTCGCGGGAATCAATACCCAACTCGGGACGATCAACGGCCAGATCGGCACGCTGAACGGCCAGGTCTCGACCCTCAATGGCCAGGTCAACACCTTGTTCGCCCAGAGCGCGGAGAACCGGCGCCAGGTCAATCTGGCCAACGAAGGCGTCGCGATGGCGCTGGCGATGGATTCGCCGGCGGTACCCGAAGGCTCCAACTTCGCGCTGTCGGGCGGGGTCGGTTATTACAACAACCGCGCCGCGGGCACGGTGGCGGTGAGCGCGAGGGTCGGAGAGAAGGCCTATATTTCCGCCGGCGTCGGCGCCGGATTCAACTCGGGCGAGGTCGGCGCGCGCGGCGGCTTCGCGGTGGCGTTTTGAGGCGGGGCATGATCGGGAATCCGCTCCCGATCGTGGCGGCGCTGGCGATCCTGTCGATGACGGGGCCGCTGGCGGCCGGGGCGGCGCGGGCACAGTCCGCGCCGCCACCGGTGGTGGCGCCTTCCGGGGCGCCGCCCAATGTCTCCTATAGCGCGCCGGTATCTACCCAGCCGCTGCCCGACGAACTGACCCGGGCCAAGCTGATCTGGACGACGATGGTGGCGATTCAGCAAGCCGATGAATCGGGCAATTATTCGGTATTGCGCGACATCGCGTCGCCGTCGTTCCAGGTGGCCAACGATCCCAGCCGACTCACCCAGATCTTCGCCGGGATCCGGTCGACCAATATCGACCTGTCGAACTGCCTGCTGCTGGCCCCAACCTATCTCCAGCCGCCGGCGATGGACAGCAAGGGCATGTTGCGTCTGACCGGCGCGTGCGGCCTGCGGCCGACAGCAGTCGTCTTCGACCTCACGTTCCAATGGGTCGCCAATCGCTGGAAGCTGTTCGGCGTGTCGCTCGGCGCCAGGAGCATCGCGTCGGGATTCGCCCCGGCTCCTGCCCCCGCGCCAGCGGCACCGGCGAGGAAATGACGGAATCGGGCGGCGGATGGGTCCCCCGGCCGGCTACCAGGGTTTGCGAAATGTCACGGCGCCGGCGCCCACACCCCCGCGGGCGCCCGGTTGGTTTACGCGCCCGGGGGGCCGGCCGACCCCAACGCTGCCGCCCGACCCTCTCGTCTTAAACTACCCTTCGGCCCTGGATCAGGCGGACGATGACCACGATCACCGCGATCACCAGCAGCAAATGAACGAGGCTGCCGAGGTGCAGCACGGTAAATCCCAGCAGCCAGAGGACCAGCAGGATGACGACGATAGTCCAGAGCATCTGTTTTCCTTCCTGTTTTCAACAAGGCGAAAGGGTTGCCGCCCATCCGTCCTGCCCCCGGGGGAGAAAGACGTTCGTTACGGCTTCGGGTTCCATCGGGCCGTGCGCGACATGTCGCATTGCCCTCGGCGTTGACGGCGCGGCGAGGCATTTCGTCGGCGAGCAGCGCGACGGCCACCAACGACGGCCGAAAGGGACGGGCCATCATCGCGCCGGTCGAGATCGTCATGGTTGACGAACGTTCAGGACCGGCCGTCCGCGCAATCACCTTGACGCCATTCGCCAACCCCCCTAGAGGCGCCGCTTCGCGTCAGCGCCGGCCCCTTCGTCTAGCGGTCTAGGACGTCGCCCTCTCACGGCGAAAACACGGGTTCGAGTCCCGTAGGGGTCACCAACGAGACGCGAAAGGTGCGGGGCACCTTTCGCGCATGCCGGTGACGGGATCGCAAGCGACCTCGCGGAAGATACGAAACCTTCAGCGGCTTTCGGCGCCGTGCTCCCCAACTCGGCGACGGCCGTCCGGCGCGGCCAGGATCAGCGTCGATCGACCGCCAAGACGTGAAAGCTGCCGGGGAGCGCCGCCGGCCGACCACCCGGGCTCGCCGGAGCTCCGAAGCGCGCGGTGGGCAAATAGAGGCTGCCGTCGCTCGGATCGAGCGCGGCGGTGCGTGCGCCCGGCTCGGTCTTCACCGTGGTGACGACCGTGGCGCCGCCCGGTGCGTCGAGCGCGATGACCTCGAGCACGCCGTCCTTGCCGCACGGGATGAACGCCAGCCGCCGCCGGGCGTCCACGATCACCGCATCGGGGCCGCCGCCGATATCGAGCAGGGTGACGAGGCGGTGCGTCCCGGCGTCGACCACCGCGGCCTTGCCGTTGGCGCAGGCGCTGATCAGGCGGTCGGTCTTTTCGTCATAAGCGAGACCGGTCGGCCCCTGGCAGCCGGTCAGTGCGATCGCGGGTCCCGCCTTGCCGGTCGCGAGGTTCGCGGTCTCGATCTCGTTGGTATCCTCGTCATTGACGAACAGCGTCCCGTCGCTGCCCAGCACGGCATATTCCAGGCCGGGTTTCAGCGCGATCGTGCCGACGACCTTGCGCGCCGCGATGTCGATGATGCTGACCGTGCCGCCCTTGGCGTTGACCACCACGGCGTGGCCGCTGGCGGGATCGTAGAAGGCGGCGTCGGGATCCTCGCCCACGACGATACTGGCGGTCTCTTGCCCCGTCCTGGTGTCGAACAGCCGGGCGGTATTGTCGCGTGCGCTGGTGACCAGCAGCATGGCATTGGGCAGCGGCACCACGGCGTGCGCCTTGGCGATCTTGCCGAAAGAGCGCACCGCATCGCCTTTGGTCAGGTCGATCTCGGTGACCACGTCGCCATGCGCGACGTAGAGCTTGCGCGTCGCCGGATCGACCTTGGTATAGTCCCAGCCGCCGTCGGGAGCCGCGATCCGGCGTCCGGCGACATAAGTCGGCGCCGGACCGGCGGCGACGACGAACGCTGCGGACAAGGCAAGCACGAGGCGCGTGGCGAGAATCGACATCGGCTGACACTCCTGTTGGGAAGATGTCCGACGAGCATGCCGGGCGCCGAGCGGCGATGCGAGTGCCGAACGCGCGGTCGCCGGATCATTGGGAAAAATTATAAAAGCGTCGCGCGCTCGCCTAGGAATGGCTCGACGGTTCCACATCAGATCGCAATCGTAACGATCCCCCGAAAGGCGCGGGACCGCCATAGCGCTCGTTCGGTCGTCGCGGGATCCATGTCACCAAGTGTACGGCTATATCCGACCAAACGGAACTTCCATCGGATGAAATTGGTTACGAAGCCGACACATCAATTTTGGCGACTGCTGGAGAGATGTCATGGGAAAAGGCATTTTACTGTGGCTGTTGGGCATTCCGCTGCCCATCATTCTGATCCTCTTGCTGATCTGGCACTGATCATGGTCGGCGAAACCTATAGCGCGGTCGATCCCGCTCTTTACCCCAACGGCGCGCCCGCGGCCGGCGCATCCGCCGTCTCCTGGTCGGCGATCATCGCCGGCACGGTCGGCGCGATGGCGCTGACACTGACGCTGTTCGCCTTGGGGTCGGCCTTCGGACTGGCGTCGGTATCGCCTTGGCCGGGCGTGGGCGCGAAGCCCGACACGTTCACGATCGGTGCCGGCATCTGGATCATCGTCACCCAATGGCTGTCGGCTGCCCTGGGCGGTTATCTCGCGGGCCGGTTGCGCGTACGCTGGCACGGGCTTCATACCGACGAGGTGTTCTTCCGTGACACCGCGCACGGTTTCATGACCTGGGCGACCGCCACCGTGCTGATCGCCGTCGTGGCGGTAGCGGCATCGGCGCTGTCGAGCTTCGCGGCCGGGCCGCAGGATGTCGAGATGACGAAGGACACGATCGATGCGGCGCGCAAGGTCGCGGCGAGCTTCGCCGTGTTCACCGCGCTCTCGCTGGTGGTCGGAGCCTTCATCGGAAGCGTCAGCGGCGCGATCGGCGGCAGGCTGCGCGACCTGCATCCGTAACCGCTATCGCACGTCGCTGCTGGCCCGCACCGTCAGCCGGGCCGGCACCGGCGTCGCCAAGCTCGTATCGGCGGCGTCGCGCGCGGTGAGCGTCGCCACCATCAGATCCCCCGCGATCGCCACGTCCTGTTCGATCGTGGTCAGCGGCGGATGGAAGTGCCGCGCACCGTAACCGCCGTCGAACCCGACGATCGCCACATCCTCCGGGATGCAGATGCCGGCGCTCCTCAATTCCTCGGCCGCGCCGATCGCCAGCGCGTCGCTGGCGGCGAAGATCGCGTCGAACGACGTACCCGATTGCAGCAGCGCGGCTACCGCCGCGCTGCCCTGCTCGATCCGGTCGCCCGTCGCGTCGGCGGCGCCTTCGACCGGCGACAAGCCCGCTTGAGCGATCGCCGCGAGATAGCCCCTGCGGCGCTCGCCATAAGCGTGATGCGCCCGCCAGCCGGGACCGACGAACGCGATCCGGCGCCGCCCCTTGGCGACGAGGTGCTCCACTGCGAGCGTCGCGCCGGCAAAACTGTCCGCACGAACCGTCGGCAAGGCGTCGTCGGGTGCGCCCCAGGCGACGATATTGCCGCCGGCGCGATGGGCGTCGGCGAAGAAGCGCCAGGCGTCGCGGTTGGAAGCGCTGCCGATCACGATCATACCGTCGGCTTCGCGGCTGCGCTCGAAATCGGCGCGCAGCGTGTCCGGCGCGTCCTGATAGGACAAGAGCACGCGGACGCCGCGCCGCGCGGCGGCCGCCTCGATCGCGGCGACGAGATCGTAATAGAAGGGATTGAGCGCCCCCCGTTCCTCCCCCGCCGGCAGCAACAGCACTACCGCGATGCATCCGACCGAGCGCGCGCGGAGGCTGACGGCACGCGCGTCGGGCCGATAGCCCAGTTGCGCCGCAGCGCTCACCACGCGATCGCGCGTTTCCTGGCTGATCGCGGGATCGCCGCGCAGCGCGCGCGACACGGTCGATTGCGACACCATCGCAAGCTGCGCCACGTCGAACGAGGTCGGATGCACGCTGTCGGACATGATCTTCCCGTCCAGGCAAATTCCCTTGGCGACGCGCTATCGCAAAGCCGGGGCTTGGGGAAGCCGGGCGCGGCACGCCGGAACGACACACTCGCGCGCCGAGCGGAGACGAATCAAACCGGTACGGACCTTGATCGGGGTTGTTTCGCGCCCCTGGCATCGTGCTAAACCACGTCGTACGCTACCAAATTTTGGCGGGGGCCTGCTGTGAACGGACCGGTCGAACCGTTGATCGACAGCCACAATGCGCTGCTCTCGACATTGCTCGACCAGACGCACGAATGCATCGCCTTGCTCGACGGCGATGCGCGGATCGTGTTCGTCAATCGCGAAGGCGCGCGGGCGATGGAAAAGAGCGTGCCCGATGCTCTGATCGGCCGACATTGGGTCGAGCGCTGGCCCGAGGCATCGCGCGGCGACATCGAACGAGCGTTGGCCGACGCCCGGCATGGCAAGGCCGCCCGCTTCACCGCGTCGCGCCCCGGTGCCGACGGCGCGCCATGCTGGTGGGACGTGACCGTGACACCGATCGACGCCGAAGGCGATGCCAGCCCGCGCGTGCTGGCGATCGCGCGCGACATCACCGCGGAGGCTCGCGATCGTCAGCGCATCGCCGCGATCACCGAGGAAATGCGACACCGACTGAAGAACGCGATGACCATCGCGGCGGGTATCGTGTCGATGGCGGCACGATCGCGTCCGGAAGCGCAGCCCTTCGCGCGCGAGATCATCGACCGCTTCGCGCAGCTCGGCGCTGTCCAGGACATCGTCCTCGATCCCGCGCGCGCCAAGAATTTCGCCGACATCGTACCGATGCTGGCGCGGGCTTATGGCGACGCCTCGCTACTTCGCTTCGGCGCCCTGCCCGACGCGCGGCTCGGCGACGCCGCGATGCAGGCGCTGGCGCTCACCTTCGGCGAACTCGCCACCAACAGCCTCAAATATGGCGCGCTCAAACATGGCCGTCCGATCGAGATCGACGGCGTCAGCAAGGACGGCATCTTCCTGATGACCTGGCGCGAGCCGACCGCGTTCGGCGTCGCACGCGATGGCGCCCAGGGCCTGGGGCTGATCGAACGGCTGATCGCGGCGTCGGGCGGCCGCTTCGACCGCGAGGTCGGGGACGACCATCTATGCGTGCGCGTGTCGCTCCCCGCGCTCGATTGACGATAGCGGCCGCACGCTGCTTGATCCGCATCAATAAGAATTCGCGATCGACCTGAAACGGAACGGCGGCGCGTGGCGTTGCGACAACGAAACAGATGTCAGGGATGATCGTATGTCCGTAACCGTTGACCATCGGCGTGGGCCCGCCCGCTTTGGGCGGTGCCCGGCATGAGCCTCCGCCAGAAGTTGAAATGGCTCGGTCCCGGGCTCGTCACCGGCGCCGCCGACGACGATCCGAGCGGCATCGCCACCTATTCGCAAGCGGGTGCGCAATTCGGACCGAACCTGCTGTGGACGATGCTGTTCGCTTATCCGCTGATGGTGGCGGTCCAGCTCGCCAGCGCGCGGGTCGGTCGCGTCACCGGGAACGGCCTGGCCGACAATCTCAAGGCGATCATGCCGAACTGGGTGGTCGTCGTCCTGGTGATCCTGCTGTTCATCGCCAATACCATCAATATCGGCGCCGACCTCGCCGCGATGGGCGAAGCTTCGGCATTGGTGGCGGGCGGCGGCAAGCACCTCTTCACCTTCGGCTTCGCGCTGCTGTCGCTGCTGCTCCAGCTCTACATTCCCTATCGGCGCTACGCCTCGTTCCTCAAATGGTTGACTCTGGTGCTGTTCGCCTATGTCGCCTTGCTGTTCATGGTCCGTATCGACTGGGCCCATGCGCTGCACGGCCTGGTCGTCCCGACGATCGCCGGGGCCGGCGCGATCACCACGATCGTCGCGATCTTCGGCACCACGATCAGTCCCTATCTGTTTTTCTGGCAAGCCGCGCAGGAAGTCGAGGAAGTCGACCAGAGCGACGAGCGCGAGCCGTTGACCGATGCGTCCGATCAAGGACCCGATGCGCTCAGCCGGCTTCGCTGGGACACGTTCAGTGGCATGGCGCTGTCCAACATCGTCGCCTTGGCGATCATGCTGGGCACGGCCGCGACCCTGCACGCAGCCGGCAAGACCGACATTGCCAGCGCGGCGGACGCGGCGAACGCGCTGCGGCCGATCGCCGGCACCTTCGCCTTCGCGGTGTTCAGCCTCGGCATCATCGGCACCGGCCTGCTCGCCGTGCCGGTGCTCGCCGGCGCCTCCGGCTACGCGGTGTGCGGAATCGGCGGCTGGACCGCCAGCCTCGAGTACAAGCCGCATCGGGCACGGGTGTTCTACGCGGTGATCGCGCTGGGCATGGCGCTCGGCATCGGGCTCGACTGGTCGTCGGTCAATCCGATGAAGGCCTTGTTCTGGAGCGCGGTGATCAACGGCGTGGTCGCGGTGCCGATCCTGATCGGGCTGATGCTGGTCGTCGCACGGCGCGACATCATGGGCGAGTTCGTCGCACCCATGTCGCTCAAGGTCTTCGGCTGGCTGACCACCATCGTGATGGGCGTGGCGGCGATCGCGATGGTCGTCGCGCCGAATTGAGGCGAGGAAGAAGATGAGCGACAAGCGCTCCGCGCCCGAGGCGCCCGATCGCGACCAGCCCGGCGATCGCACGGCGCTGTTGATCATCGACATGATCAACCCGTTCGACTTCGACGGCGGAGAGGAGGTGCGGCGATCGGCCGACCGCGCCGCGCGGACGATCGCCGACCTTCGCCGCGCCGCCGATAATCGCGACGTCCCGACCATCTATGTGAACGATAATTTCGGACAATGGCATTCGGAGAAATCACGGTTGGTCGAGCATGCGCGGCCCGCGCTGGCCGACGGCGCGATCGAACCGCGCGAAGACGATTTCTTCGTCATCAAGCCGCAATTCTCCGGCTTCTATTCGACCAATCTCGGCGTGCTATTGCCGAAACTCGGGGTCCGCCGGCTGATCCTGACCGGGGTCGCGACCGAAATCTGCATCCTGTTCACCGCCGCCGACGCGCACATGCGCGATTATGCGTTGTGGGTGCCAGAGGATGCGGTGGTGGCGGTCGACGGCGATCAAGGCGCCGCCGCCTTGGCGATCATGCGCGCGAAGATGGGGGCAGAGACGTCCCCCGCCGCTGCGTTATCGCTGAAGGACTGGACGAAACGCGGCGCGCCGATTTGAGCCACGCATTGCCGTCGGCCGCCGGCCAACCCGTCAACCCGAGGCGCCATGTCCGGCGCAGGCATGGTTCTGCAAATCCTCACCCGACCCGTCATACCCCGCCGCCGGATCGGCGCGGGCCGCCAGCAGGACGAAGCCGGGGCCGTCGGAGAAGGTCGCGCCCGCCAGCACCAGGGTCCAGGCGCCCATCTCGCCCGGCGGCACTCTCAGGCCCTGCGCCAAGGCGACGAAGGGATCGGTCGCGACGCTGTCGTTGCCGTCGAGCCGCAACGCGTAATAGCCATGCCCGGCGAGCGCGATGGGCGCCGACCAGTGCCGCCCGACCGCGGCGAGCCGGGCATGCAGCGCGTCCCGCACGTCGATCCGCAGGCAGTCGACATGGAGATGGAGGAGATCCTGCGACCGCCCGTAAATCGAGTTGACCGCGACCCCGATATCGTCGCGGGTCAATGTGGTACCCAGGCGCTGATCGACCAGCCGGCGGACGCGCCAAGCCGGGTCGAAATAATTGGTCGCGCCGGACGCGAGCAATTGCGGATCCTCGATCCCGGTGATCAGCCGCGTCGGCATGACGAGATACTGGCTGGCGCCCACTCGGTCCTTGAGCACGACATAGCCGTGATCGACGCCGTTCCCGATCGCCACCTCGGTGCAGGGGTCGGGCTTGGCATTGGCCTGCTGGTCGGGGACGCACTTGCCGTTGACGATGCTCCACAGCACCTGCCCGTTGGGATGGACCGGCGGCGGTGGCAGGGCCGGTGCGTTGGGGACGACGACCGCGGCACGCGGCGCCGCCATTGGCGTGGCGCAACCGGCGAGCAAGGCATAGCCCGCGAGAGCGGCCAGCCGGCCCAGGACGCTGGTTCGCATCGTGATTTCCCCCCTTCGTTCACGCGGCGTCGCCGATCGCTCGATACAGCCCGGTCATGCCTTCCTACCCCAGGTCGAGGCGGTGCGACATCTTCAATGCGGCGTGCGCGGCGGGCAACGCGCCGTGCCGCTCGGCACAGCGGCCGCGCTCGCCCGCCCGGCGCCTGCGCGATATGCTCGCCGCATGGAGAATCCCATCATCACTCTGCCCGACGGTGCCGTACGCGGCGCCAGCGACGGCGTTGTCGAGCGCTTCATCGGCATTCCCTACGCCGCGCCGCCGGCCGGCGAACGCCGTTTCGCCGCGCCACAACCGGTCGAGCCGTGGCAAGACGAACGCGACTGCACGGCCGCGGGGCCGAACGCGCCGCAATTGGTGCGCGATTTCCCCGGGCTCGACGTCAAGGTCCTGATCGGCCGGGGCTGGGTCGAGGGCGACGATTATCTGACGCTCAACATCTGGCGCCCCGCCGGCACATTCCAGAACCTGCCGGTGATGGTGTTCATTCATGGCGGCGGGTTCATCGTCGGCAGCAAGGACGCGCCGATTCAGGACGGCCGCGCCTTCGCTCGCGACGGGGTGATCCTGGTCGCGATCAATTACCGCATGGGCATCGACGGCTTCCTGCCGATCCCCGGCGTACCGACCAACCTCGGGCTGCGCGATCAGATCGCGGCGCTGCACTGGGTCCAGGCCAATATCGCGGCGTTCGGCGGCGATGCCGGCAACGTCACGGTGTTTGGCGAGAGCGCGGGCGCGATGTCGATCGCCAGTCTGATCGCCTCGCCGCTGACCAAGGGACTGTTTCGCCGCGCGATCATCGAGAGCGGCCATGGCGGCATGACGCGCGACATCGCGGTGGCACGGCGGCTAGTCGACAAGCTCGCGCAATTGCTCGGCGTCAGCGCCGACAAGGCCGGTTTCGCGAGCGTGCCGCCCGGCGAACGGATGCTGGAGGCGGTCGCCAAGGCGAACCTGCCGACCACCCGGCTCAACCTGCGCGATGCCGAGGGCCGCGAGCCGGTGTTCGGGATCAGCCGCTTCATCCCGGTCCATGGCGACGACGTGCTGCCGGTAAAACCGCTAGAGGCGCTCAAGAACGGCGCCGGGGCGGAAGTCGACGTGCTGATCGGCACCAATGCAGAGGAGATGAACCTCTACCTCATCCCTACCGGGGTGCGCGACAAAGCCGGCAAGATCCTGGCCTGGTTCGCGCTCAGTCGCTCGATCCCCAGGGCTTGGGCGATCCTCAAGGCGTACGGCATCGGCACGGGCAAGAAGCCGGGCCAGGCGCTGACCGACGCGCTCAACGACCTGGTGTTCCGCTGGCCGGCCCGGCGTTTCGCCGAGGAGCATCGCGGCCGCACCCATTTCTACGAATTCGACTGGCGCTCGCCGATGTTCGGTGGCGATCTGGGCGCGGCGCACGGCATGGAGCTTCCCTTCGTGTTCGACACCTTGTCGATCGCGACCGGCGAGGAAGGGCTGTGCGGCGTCAATCCGCCGCAGGAACTGGCGACCCACATCCACGCTTTGTGGGTGGGCTATGCCAAGGACGGTACCCTGCCCTGGCCCGAATTCGATCGCGACACGCGGCAGGTCCATCGCCTGGCCGCCGCCGAGACGATCGGCGAGCCGGTGATGCCGGCCGCTCCTTTCCTTCCCTGATATCTCAACGAGGAGTCCGCCATGTATCTCGAGCGCCTGCGTCTCGACGGCAAGGTCGCGTTCGTCACCGGCGGCGCGCAAGGTATCGGCTATTGTTGTGTCGAAGTGCTGGCCGAAGCCGGCGCCTCGGTCACGATCGGCGACCGCGATGGCGATGCGATCGGCGCGGCGATCGAGACGCTCGCAGCCAAGGGCCATGCGATCGACGGCGTCCTGCTCGACGTGACCAAGCCGGCCGACGTCACCCGCATCGCCGACCAGCTGCAGGCCAAGGCCGGGCGGATCGACATCCTGGTCAACAATGCCGGGATCGCGCGCAGTGAGACGGCCGCCGAGGACGTCGCCGACGAGCATTGGCTCAACGTGCTCGACGTCAATCTCAACGGCACCTTCTGGTGTGCGCGCGCCTTCGGCCGGCACATGCTCGCGCAAGGATCGGGCGCGATCGTCAATGTCGGGTCGATGTCGGGCTTCATCGTCAACCGTCCGCAGCCGCAAAGCTATTACAATGCGTCCAAGGCGGCCGTGCACCAGCTGACCAAAAGCCTGGCCGCCGAATGGGCGGGGCGCGGCGTGCGCGTCAACGCGGTCGCGCCGACCTACATCACGACGCCGCTCAACGCATTCGCCGACAAGCAGGGCGAGATGTACAAGCGCTGGATCGACGGCACGCCGCAGGGCCGACTCGGCGAGCCGGAGGAAGTCGCGTCGGTCGTGCATTTCCTGGCATCGGACGCCGCCAGCCTGATGACCGGCAGCATCGTCCTCGCCGACGGCGGCTATACCTGTTGGTAATTGCTCCGAGTCCGCGCGGCCAATCGCGCGGCACGATCGGCACAACAAGAAACCTTTCATATAGGTCGGCTGTCAGATAGGTCGCTCTCGAATGGTGCCATCAAGGCGCCTAGCCCAGGGGAGACCTGAATGCGTTTCAAGAGCCTGCTCGCCGCTGGTGCGGCCGTGATCGTGACCGTCGCGACGCCAGCCTTTGCCCAGGATTCCGGCAACACGCCGGCCGGTCCGGCCGCCGCCGCGACCGGCGACGATCAGACCGGCGGCGCTCCCGCCGCGGCGAGCGATCAGAGCCAGGACAATCCCAACGACATCATCATCACCGCGCGCCAACGCAGCGAATCGCTCAAGGACGTGCCGATCGCGGTTACGGCGCTGACGGGCGACGAACTCAAGGATCGCCAGGTCAACACCGTCAAGGACATCGCCGCCTATACGCCGGGCCTCAACATCAATTCGGATTCGGTCGGGCGCGCCTTCGTGTCGATCCGCGGCATCGGCACCACCCTGATCGACACCGTGCAACCCGGCGTCGGCATCTTCATCGACGGCATCTATCAACCCAACACCAGCTACCTCAACTCGCCGATCGTCGATGTCGCGCGGATCGAAGTGCTGCGCGGGCCGCAGGGGACGTTGTTCGGCAACAACACGCTGGGCGGCGCGATCAACGTGATCACGCGCCAGCCGGGCAACAATTGGGAAGGCCGGCTCGATGCGACCGCAGCCGGTCCCGACAGCTATTATTCGGTGTCGGGCAGCGTCAGCGGCCCGATCGCGCCCGACCTGCTCTCCTTCCGCATCGGCGCGTCGTATCACATTCAGGACGGCTTTCAGTATAACACGCTGGCGCATGGCGACATGAACCCGCTCGACCAGCGCTCGGTCGGCGGCACATTGCGCTTCACGCCCGCGCCCTGGGCGGTGATCACCGCCAATGCCAATTACGACCGGGTCGAGGGGGGCAGCACCGCTTACGTCCATGTCGCGGGTCCGACCGACTACCGGCTCGACGGCGCGACCAACGTGCTCAACAACACGATCATCCGCTATCAGGGCTACAACCTGAAGGGCGAATTCGACCTCGACGCCATCAAGACCAAACTGACCGCCGTCGCGGCGCTGAACCGCAAGGATCTGTCCGGCATCAGCGACGGTGATTTCGGGCCGGTCGATCTGCTCCGCTCCAACGGCAGTTCGCGCCTCATCACCCGAACCGGGGAATTGCGTTTCGACACCAAATGGAACGAGAACATCTCGACGCTGATCGGCGTGTTCGCCGACCGCTACGAACAGCGTGGCACGTCGATCAACAATCTCGATCTGAGTCCGTTGTTCGGTCTGCCGGCCGGAAGCGTGACGCGCAAATCGACCTCCAGCACCCTGGTCGAGAACAATCAGCAGGCGGTGTTCGGCACCTTGTTCCTGACCTTCGGCAAAACCGACATCGCGATCGGCGGTCGCTACGACCACCAGAAATTGACCGGCCGTCAGGTCGACATCGCCGCCGTCGGCGCCCCCGCCACCACTTACATTCCGCCGGTATATTCCAAGGATCAGTTCCAGCCGCGCGTGACGCTGACCGAGCGCTGGACGCCCGATTTCATGACCTACGCTTCGGTCGCCAAGGGTATTCGCGGTGGCGGACAGAACGGCCCCGGCACGCGTCCGCAAGACGCGCTGTACAAGGGCGACAGCGTCTGGACTTATGAGGTCGGCACCAAGGTTTCGAGCGGCGGCCTGTCGGTCAACGCCGACGTCTTCTACAACGACTATCGCGACTTCATCGGCCAGAACTCGCTCGCGCCCAACTCGACCGGCGCCGGATTCGTCGCGATCAACCTCAACACCGGCAAGGTCGAGAGCTATGGCGCCGAGATCGAAGCGCATTGGCGGGTCACGCCCCATTGGCGGTTCGACGGCAGTTTCGCCTATGTGCACGCCCGGATCACCGACGACAGCGAATATTTCGCCACCACCGGCGTCCACGTGTCGACCGACCGGATCATCTTCACGCCGGACTACAATTTCAGCCTGAACACGACCTACACGGTGCCGATCGACAGCAAGTCGCTGGTGTTCGATGCCGGCGTGGTCGGCAAGGGAAGCCGGATCGGGTCGACGCTCGATCCCACCGTGGCGCCACGACTGTCACCCTATTCGCTGGTCAACGGGTCGATCACGATGAAATTCGCCAGCGGATTCTCGATCGGAGTGTTCGGCACCAATCTGTTCAATCAGAAATATATCGAAAGCTACATCGACAAGTCGGCTTTGGTGAAAGCCGGTCTGGCGGCGATCGCCTCCGACCTCGCGATCCAGGGCGACCGCCGTCGCTATGGCGTCCGCGCCAGCCTCAAGTTCTGAGGTCGCGATGACGGCGATCGCCGAGATGGTCGACCGCGCCCCGGTCGACCCCGCGTTCATCGAGAGGCTGGAGGAGAGGTTCGGCGATCGGGCGAAGACCGGCGAAGCAGTGCGCCGGCAGCACGGGACGAGCGAAGCGCATTTCGATCCCGTGCTGCCCGATGCGGTGGTGTACGCCCGGTCCACGGGGGACGTGGTCGAACTGGTCCGGCTGTGCACCGCGGCCGGCGTCCCCATCGTGCCGTTCGGCGCGGGAACCTCGATCGAGGGCAATGCCCTGCCGATCCGCGGCGGGGTGAGCCTCGACCTGTCGGAGATGACCGAAATTCTTGCGGTCAATGCCGAGGACTTCGATTGCACCGTCCAGGCCGGGGTGCGGCGGGAGGAACTCAACGCCCATCTCCGCGACACCGGCCTGTTCTTTCCGATCGATCCCGGCGCCAACGCGACGATCGGCGGGATGGCGTCGACCCGCGCCAGCGGTACCAATGCGGTACGATACGGCACTATGCGCGAGGCGGTGCTGGCGCTGACCGTCGTCACGCCGCAGGGCGAAGTCATTCGGACCAGCCGCCGCGCGCGCAAATCGGCGGCGGGCTATGATCTCACGCGACTCTACGTCGGATCGGAAGGCACGTTGGGGATCATCACCGAGGTGTCGCTTCGCCTGCATCCGATCCCCGACACCATTTCCTCCGCGGTATGCGGGTTCGAGACGCTGCAGGGCGCGATCGATACCGTGGTGCAGTCGATCCAGATGAGCGTCCCGCTGGCGCGGGTCGAAATCCTGGACGACATGCAGATCCGGGCGGTCAATCTGTGGTCGAAGCTCGACCTGCCCGAAGTGACCACGTTGTTCTTCGAATTCCACGGCTCGGCCGCCGGCGTCGCCGAGCAGGTCGAGACGGTCGGCGCCCTCGCACGCGCCAACGGCGGCGGCGATTTTCAATGGTCGTCGACTCCCGAGGAGCGGTCGAAACTGTGGAAGGCGCGGCACGAAGCCTATTATGCCGCGGTCAATCTGCGCCCCGGCGCGATCGGCTGGGCGACCGACGTCTGTGTGCCGATCAGCCGACTGCCCGACTGCATCACCGAGACCAAGGCCGACCTTCAGCGAGCGAGCCTGCCGGCGACCATCCTGGGCCATGTCGGCGACGGCAATTTCCACGTCATCTTTTCGATCGATCCGAACAAGCCGGAGGAAATGGCCGAGGTCGAGGCGATCAACGCCCGGTTGGTCGAACGCGCGCTGGCGATGGACGGGACCTGCACCGGCGAACACGGCATCGGCATCGGCAAGCAGCAATGGCTGGTCGAGGAATTGGGTCAGGACACGATCGAGGTCATGCGGATGGTCAAGCGCGCGCTCGACCCGCAGGACCTGTTCAACCCCGGCAAGATTTTCGCATTGTGACCAGGCGCCATTCCGGCGGTTCGGAGAATGACGATGTCTGACACGATGCACCTGGTCGATCCTGCGCTCCGCCCGATGCTCGACATGTGGCCGACCGCGACGCTCGACGCCGAAGTCTTGGTCCAGTTGCGCAATCGCGACGTGTTGCTGCCGTTCGAGATCGACCGCGAAGGCACCACGCTCGACGTCCGCATGGTTCCGGGCCCGACCGGCGCACCCGACATCCAATTGCACATCTACCGGCCGGAAGGCACGGAAGGGCCCCTCCCCGCCATCTATCATATCCATGGCGGCGGCTATGTGATGGGCGCCGCCAAGACGCTCGAATTCGCGCACCGGCCGATGGCCAGGACGCTGGGCTGCGTGATCGTCTCGGTCGACTATCGACTGGCGCCCGAACATCCTTATCCGGCGGCGATCGAGGATTGCTATGCCGGATTGCGCTGGACGATCGCCAATGCCGCGGCGCTGGGCATCGACACCGCGCGGATCGGCGTGATGGGCGAAAGCGCGGGCGGCGGGCTCGCCGCGGCGCTGGCGTTGCTGGTGCGCGACCGCGGCGACTATAGCATCGCTTTCCAGCACCTGACCTATCCGATGATCGACGATCGCACCGTCGTCGCGACCGATCCCCACCCGCATACCGGCGAGTTCATCTGGACGCCCCATAACAACCGGTTCGGCTGGGCGGCCCTGCTCGGCGCGGAGCCCGGCGGCGCCGACGTCTCGCCTTATGCCGCGGCGTCGCGCGCGACCGACCTCTCCCGCTTGCCGCCCACCTACATCATGACCGGCTCGCTCGACCTCTTCCTCGAGGAGGACATCGAGTACGCCCGCCGGCTGCTTCGCGCCGGGGTGCCGACGGAGTTGCACGTGTATCCCGGCGGCTTTCACGGCTTCGACATCTTCCCGGCGGCCGAAATCGCCGCCGCCGCCCAGGCGGCGCGAATGGCGGCGCTCGAGCGAGCGCTCGCCTGATGGCATCGCTCGCCCCGCATGCCACAGCCACGCCGCCGTCCTTCGCCCGCGCGCTCGCGCCGTTGCTGCTGCTGGCGCTCGTCTGTGCGGTCGGCTTCACCGTGCTGGGCTCGTTCGGCGTGGTGCAGGAAGGAGCCAAGGCCGAACTCGGCCTGAGCGACGGCACGCTCGGCATGATCCAGGGGCTCGGCGCCGCGGTGCCGATGGTCCTCTTCTCGATCCCGATCGGCATTCTGGTCGATCGCTACAACCGCGTGCGGCTGACGGTCGTGCTGGGAATCGTCTGGACGCTCGGCACGCTGCTCACCGCCTTCGCACATAACGTGCCGGTGCTCGTCATCGCCCGGATGCTCGCCGGGATCGGATCGACCGGCGCCTTGACCTGCGCCCTGTCGCTCTGCGCCGATCTCTGCGTGCCCGAACAGCGCGGGCGGGCGCTGCTGATCGTAAATCTCGGCAAGGCGCTGGGCCAGGCGGCGGCGTTCGCGCTGTCGGGCTGGCTGTTCGGCCTGTACGTCCGGCACGCCGCACCGCCATGGCTCGGCACCACCTCGCCGTGGCGCAGCACGCATGTCGCGCTCGCGGTCCTGAGCGCGCTGCTGCTGCTTCCCCTGCTGGCAATGCGCGAGCCAGAGCGGCACGAAGTCGAATCGCGGCCCGACGCGCCGTTCCGCGTGATCGTCCATGAACTCTGGTCGCGCCGTGCATTTCTCGGCCCGCTGTTCGCCGGACAGGTCGCCGTCGTGATGGCCGACGTGGCGGCGGGCGTCTGGGTATCGCCGATCCTCTCGCGCAATTACGGGCTTCGGCCCGATCAATTCGGCGGCTGGGTCGGAGCCGTCGTGTTTCTGGCCGGGATCGCCGGCGCGATCGTCGGCGGCGCATCGGCCGACATCGGGCAGAAGAGCCGGATTCGCGGCGGCCTGCTGATCGGCGCGATGGTCGCCGCCGCTCTGGGCGTTCCCGCCGCGTTGTTTCCGATCATGCCGGGCGTCCTGTCGTTCGGCTGCGCGCTGTTCGTGCTGATCCTGTGCGGGTCGGTCACCGGCATCGTCGTCTCGGTCGCGCTCACCGTGTTCATTCCCAACGAGGTGCGCGGGCTGTGCATCGGCGCCTTCATCGCGCTCGCCGGATTGATCGGCTTCGGGCTCGCGCCCTGGCTGGTCACCGTCGTCAGCGGGCTGCTCGGCGGCGAGCGGTATCTCGCCATGGCGCTGACCATCGTCGGCGTAACCGTCAGCGCGCTTTCTTTCCTCGCCTTTCTGCTTGCCATGCGGCGCGCGCCGCTGTCGCCAACCGAGGAACCTGTCTGAAAGCTCTTGCAAAAGCTTTCAGACAGGTTATAAACCTATCCGAAAGGTGATGTCGGAGAGGTTTCGTCAATGCAGTTCAAGCAACGTGTCGACGTCTCGCCCGAGATGCTCTCGTTCGTCGGGAACGGCGCGGTGCCGGGTGCCGGCTGGCCGGCCGGATCGATCGGGATGAGCTTTCGGCTTGGCGATTCCGTGCTCGCCTTCCATGCCGCGCCGACCGCGGCGGCCATGATCGAGAGCGATCTCGCGTTCGTCGTCACCGCCGAAGCGTGCCGGCGGATTTTCGGCCTGGTGCCCGACGAGGATGCGCGCTGGCATCTGTCGAGCGATCTGCGCGCGATCGTCATCGCCATCGTCGATTGCCGATTGGCGGCCCCCGCCCGCGAAACCTTGCGACTGGCCAAGAGCATCGAACTGCTCTGTGCGGTGTTCGAGAAAATCGGCGACCACGCATTGGTCCCGACCGACGGCTGCGGCGAGCTCAACGAACTGGACGCGCGGCGGATCGTCGCCGCGCGGCGATTGATCGATGAACATTGGCACGAGAAACTGACGCTCGACGGGATTGCCCGCGCATGCGGAATCAATCGCGCCAAGCTGACCCGCGGTTTTCGCGCGATGTTCGACACCACCGTGGCCGACGCCATCGCCGACCTCAGGCTGGCCGGCGCCGGCGAGATGCTGCGCGCGACCGACCTGCCGGTGTCCTCGATCGGCTATCGCTGCGGTTATCTCAACAACGCCAGTTTCACTCGCGCCTTCTCGCGCCGCTACGGGGTTGCGCCGACTTTGTATCGCGCGCATCGTCTCGCGGCATGAGCGAGGGGGTTCGCGCCATTATCGAAGGTGGTTCGCTGGTCGACCGCGCGGTCCGCCGCGTGCGCGATCACATCCGCGAAAACGACCTGAAGGTCGGCGATACCTTGCCGGGCGAAGGGGCGTTCGCCGAGCAACTAGGTGTCAGCCGCGCCGTGATGCGCGAGGCGTTCTCGACGCTCGCCGCGCTGCGCCAGATCGATGTCGGCAACGGCCGCAAGGCGCGCGTCGCCGCGATCGACGGATCGGTGCTGTCGACGTCGCTCGAACATGCCGTCGCCACAGCGCAGGTCACCGTCGCCGAGATCTGGGACGTGCGCCGCACCCTGGAACTGCGCACCGCCGAGCTCGCCGCCCTGCGGCGCAGCGACCTGGAGGCGCGCGCGATCCTCGGCCATGCCGAGGCAATGGCGGCATCGAGCGGGGATTTCGACGCGCTGACCCGCAACGACATCGCGTTTCACCAGGCCATCGCCAAGGCGAGCGGTAACGTGCTGTTCTACAACATCATCCGCTCGTTCGAGGCGTTGATGAGCGTTGCGGTGCCGACCGCCTGGCATACGCGTACCACGCCCGAGCAGCGCGCCACCGTGCTGGAGCAGCACCGTCGTCTGGCCCAGGCGATCGCGAACAAGGACGCCACCGCCGCGCTCACCGAGATGAACACGCATTTCGACACGTCGATCAGCGACCTGTTTGCGCGCTATTCGGCGGCGATATAGTCCGCGGCCCACTCGCGTCCGTCCGGCGCGACTCGGAGGCTTCGCCCATGATGACCAGCTTGATCGTCGCCCTATTGCTCCAGGCGGCGCCCGCGGCTGCGCCGGTCTGCACCGCGCCCGTCGCGCCGCCGGCGGGACTCGAAGCCTGGGCGACGCCGTCGAGAATCTCCGGTGACGCGATCGAGCCGGGCAAGGCGACCGCTCTGACGTTGCGGGCGGTCGATGTCGCAAAGTTTGCGCTGCCGCCCGAGCGAGCACCCGCCACCGGGACTTTCGGCGGCGTCTATCGCGTCACCATCGCGCGCGCGGGAATCTATCGCGTGGCGCTGCAAGCCGGCGCCTGGATCGACCTGGTGCGCGATGGCAAGTCGTTGACTTCGGCCGCACATATGGAAGGTCCGGCCTGTTCGGGCATCCGCAAGATCGTCGATTTCGCGCTCGAGCCCGGCAGCTATACCTTGCAATTGTCGGGGGCGAAGGGCCGGCAAATGCGGGTGCTGATCGCAACAAAATAGATCGTTACGGGTTCGCGACTGATAAATTTTGCGACAATCCGGTGTTTGACACGCACCGAACAGGAACCCACTAGCCGCCCCATGCCTTTCCTCCCCGATCGTCGGGCGGCACGGTCCGCCCTTGCCGCAGCGTCGCTGAGCCTGCTCGTCCTGGCCGGATGCGGCGCGCGCGACGACGCCGCGAAGGGCGGCCGCCGCGGCCAGCAGGGTACGCCCGAAGTCGGTTATATCGAGATCAAGACCGCGACCGTCCCGCTCGTCACCGAACTCGCGGGGCGCACCAACGCCTACCAGATTTCCGAGGTCCGGCCGCAAGTGTCGGGGATCATCCGCAAGCGCTTCTTCACCGAAGGCTCGACGGTCAAGAAGGGCCAGCCGCTCTATCAGATCGACCCCAGCCTCTATCGGGCGGCGACCAACCAGGCGGCGGCGAACCTGTCGAGCGCCCAAGCCAGCGCCGAGGCCGCCAAGGTCAAGGCCGACCGCTACGCACCGCTCGCCAAGGAGCAAGCGGTGGCGGCGCAGGATTATACGGACGCGCTCGCCGCCTCGCGCCAGGCCAGCGCCGCGGTCGCACAGAACCGCGCGGCGCTGGACACGGCCAAGATCAACCTGCGTTTCACCACGGTGCCCGCGCCGATCACCGGCAAGATCGGGCGCTCGCTGTTCACCGAGGGCGCGCTGGTCACCAACAACCAGACCGACCCGCTCGCGGTCATCTCGACGCTCGACCCGATGTATGTCGACATCCAGCAGAGCTCGGCCGACTTGCTGCGGCTGCGGCGCGCATTGTCGGGCGGCGGCGCGGTGCCGACCAAGGCCGAGGTTCACCTGAAGCTCGAGGACGGCAGCGACTATGGCTATGTCGGCAGCGTCGAATTCTCCGAGGCGACGGTCGACACCACTACCGGCACGGTGACCTTGCGCGCGCGCTTCCCCACTCCGCAGGGATTGTTGCTGCCGGGCATGTTCGTCCGCGCCGAATTCGCCCAGGCGAGCGATCCGAACGCCTTCCTGATCCCGCAGACCGCCGTCGTTCGCGACCCCAAGGGCAACGCCCAGGTCTATATCGTCGGCCCGGGCAACAAGGCAGTCCTGCGAGATGTCGTCGCGACGCGCACGGTCGGAACCAATTGGGTGGTCACCTCAGGCCTGCAGGTCGGCGACAAGGTCATCACCGAAGGCATCGGCAAGGTGAAGGCCGACCAGCCGGTCAAGCCCGTCCCTGCCGGATCGCCGCAACGGATCGGGGCGCCACAAGGGGGTAAACGCACCGGCAAGGGCGGTTAAGGCCGATGTCGCGCATCTTCATCGACCGGCCGATTTTCGCCTGGGTCATCGCCATCATCATCATGCTGGTCGGGATCGGCAGCATCTTCTCGCTGCCGGTCGAACAATTTCCCGACGTGGCGCCGCCCCAGGTCAATATCCGCGCCAGCTATCCCGGCGCGTCCGCCTCGACGCTGGAAAACAGCGTCACCCAGGTCATCGAGCAACAGCTCACCGGCATCGACGGTCTGTTGTACTTCAGTTCCAACTCGTCGTCGCGCGGCCAGGTAACGATCAGCGCGACGTTCGAGAAGGGGACCAATCCGGACATCGCGCAGGTCCAGGTCCAGAACAAGGTTCAACAGGCGCTGAGCCGCTTGCCCCAGCAGGTCCAGCAACAGGGCCTGACGGTGACCAAGTCGAACCCCGACTTCCTGCTGATCGCCGCGATATACGATACCACCGACCAGAAGACGAACATCGACGTTTCGGACTATCTGGTGTCGAACCTGCAGGACGCGATCGGCCGCATCCCGGGTGTCGGCGACACCAATGTGTTCGGCGCGCAATACGGAATGCGCATCTGGCTCAATCCCGACAAGCTGCAGAGCTACAATCTGATGCCAGGGGACGTGGTCACCGCGATCACCGCGCAGAATGCCGAGGTCGCGGCCGGCGAGGTCGGCGGCGTGCCGAGTGCCGACACCCAGATGCTCAACGCCACCGTCACCGCGCAGTCCCGCCTGTCGACCCCGGCGCAATTCGCCAATATCGTCCTGAAGACCCAACCGGACGGCTCGACCGTCCATCTGTCCGATGTCGCGCGCATCGAGCTCGGGTCGGAAAGCTACGCGATCGTCAGCCGGGTCAACCGCCATCCGGGCGCCGGCATCGCGGTCAGCCTGGCGCCGGGCGCGGACGCGCTGACCACGGCCGAACTGGTCAAGAAGGAGATCGAAAACCAGTCGAAGAACTTCCCCCCCGGCTTCGCCTATGATTTCCCCAACGACTCGACCACCTTCATCAAGCTCTCGATCGACGACGTGGTGAAGACCCTGTTCGAGGCGATCGTGCTGGTCGTCATCGTCATGTTCGTGTTCCTCCAGAGCTGGCGCGCGACATTGATCCCGACGATCGCCGTGCCGGTCGTGCTGCTCGGGACGTTCGGCGTGTTCGCGGTGGCCGGCTTCTCGATCAATACGTTGACCCTGTTCGGCCTCGTCCTCGCCATCGGCTTGTTGGTCGACGACGCGATCGTCGTCGTCGAGAATGTCGAGCGCGTGATGGAGGAAAATCCGGGGATGTCCCCGCGTGACGCCACCGTCAAATCGATGGGCGAAATCCAGATCGCGTTGGTGGCGATCGCGCTGGTGCTGTCGGCGGTATTACTGCCGATGGCGTTCTTCGGCGGGTCGACCGGCGTCATCTATCGCCAATTCTCGCTCACCATCGTGTCGGCGATGGTGTTGTCCGTCGTGGTCGCATTGATCCTGACCCCGGCGCTGACCGCCACGCTGCTCAAGCGCAAGGAAGAGGAACGCCACGACAATTGGATCTATCGCCACACGGCAAAGGCGCGCGACTGGTTCAACACCAATTTCGAGCGGATGGTGATCTGGTACACCGGCACCGTCAGCCGCGTGGTCGACCGAAAGTGGCTGTTCCTGGCGATCTACGCTTGCGTGGTCGCGATCCTGGCGATCCTCTTCGTCAGGCTGCCGACGGGATTCCTGCCGACCGAGGATCAGGGTTTCGCCCAGGTCCAATTCAACCTGCCGGCGGGCGCTACGATCAATCGCACGGTAGCCGCCGAAAAGGCGGTCGAGGATTATTTCTTCAATACCGAAGGCAAGAACGTCGATTCGATGTTGGCGGTAGCGGGAACGTCGGGCGGCGGCGGCGGCGGGCAAAATGCCGGGCGCGGCTTCGTTTCGTTGAAGGACTGGAAATATCGCAAGGGCAGCGAGAACAGCGCCGACGCGATCACGCGCCGCGCGACCAAGGCGCTGGCCGGCCTGCGCGACGTCGAGTTCTACGCGACCGTACCGGCGGCGGTACGCGGGCTGGGTCAGTCTTCGGGCTTTACCGTCGAGTTGCAGAATACCGGCGGGCTTACCCGCGATCAGTTCAGGGCGGCGCGCGACCAGTTACTGGCCGAAGCGCGCGCTGACCCCGACCTGCAAGCGGTGCGGCCGAGCGACCTTCCCGATCAGCCGACGCTGAAAGTCGATGTCGATGCACAGAAACTCGCGGTACTGGGATTGAACCAGTCAGACGTCAACGCGACCTTGTCGACCGCCTGGGGCGGACGCTACGTCAACGACTTCAACGACCGCGGCCGCGTCAAGCGCGTCTATGTCCAGGGCGACGCGCCCTATCGCTCGGCGCCCGAGGACATGGCCAAATGGTATGTCCGCGGCTCGTCGGGCCAGATGGCGCCGTTCTCCTCGTTCGCGACGATCTCCTGGTCGACCGCGCCGACCTCGCTCAGCCGCTTCAACGGCATCTCGTCCTACGAGATTTCGGGCCAGTCGGCGCCCGGCAAGAGCTCGGGCGACGCGATGAAGAAGATCGAGCAGCTCGCGGCGCAGATCCCGGGCACGTCGATCTCTTGGAGCGGCGCGTCCTATCAGGAGCGCCTGTCGTCGGGCCAGGCGCCGATCCTCTACGGCCTGTCGCTGCTGGTCGTGTTCCTGTGCCTCGCCGCGCTCTACGAGAGCTGGACGATCCCGATCGCGGTGCTGCTGATCATCCCGCTCGGGCTGGTCGGGTCGGTGTTCGCGGTCACGCTGCGCGGCTTGCAGAACGACGTCTATCTGCAGATTGGCCTGCTGACGACGATGGGCCTGGCCGCCAAGAACGCCATCCTGATGATCGAGTTCGCCGAGCAGGCCGAGAAATCGGGCAAGCGCGTGATCGAGGCCGCGCTCGAAGCCGCGCGCATCCGTCTCCGGCCGATCCTGATGACCAGCTTCGCCTTCATCTTCGGCGTGCTGCCGCTGGCGATCGCGACGGGGGCCGGCGCCAACAGCCGCGTCGCGATCGGCACGGCGGTGATCGGCGGCATGCTGACCGCGACCATCCTGGCGGTGTTCTACATTCCATTGTTCTTCGTCCTGGTCCGCCGCACGACGCGCGACGCGCTGAAGCATCTGCATCACGAGCATCCGGCGCCGCCGCCGGCCGCACCGGAGGCCACGGCATGATCCGCAAGCTGACCGCGATGACCGCGCTGGCGAGCCTGACCGCCTGCTCGATGGCGCCGCCCTACGTCCGTCCCGCGGCCCCCGTGCCGCAAAGCTGGCCGGTCGGCGACGCCTATCTGCGCAACAGCGAAGCGGCGCTGCCGACGGTACGCTATCAGGACATCTTCCGCGATCCGCGGCTGCAGGCGCTGATCGGCCAAGCGCTGGCCAACAATCGCGACCTCCGGGTCGCCGCCGCCAATATCGCCGCCGCGCGCGGCCAGTTCCGCATCCAGCGCGCCGAATTGCTGCCCGAGGTCGACGCCAATGGCGGCGCGACCTTCCGCGGCGGCCAGGGCTCGACCGGGTCCAAATCGACGTTCGACGCCACGGTCGGGATCAATGCCTTCGAACTCGACCTGTTCGGGCGCATCCGGTCGGAGAGCGATGCAGCGCTCAATCGCTATTTCGCGACCGAGGCGGCGGCGCGCGCGACGCGGCTGACGATGATCGGCGACATCGCCGACGCCTGGCTCGACTATGCTTCGGACAAGAGCCTGCTCAAGATCGCGCAGGACACCGCGGCGAGCGCGCAGAAGAGCGTCGACCTGACCCAGAAGCGGTTGAACGGCGGGATCGCGCCGCGCACCGACTTGCGCCAGGCCCAACTCACGCTCGACACCGCCAAGGCCGACGTTGCGCAACAGACCACCGCGCTGGCGCAGGACGTCAATGCGCTGCAATTGCTGGTCGGCGCGCCGATCGATCCCGCCAATCTGCCCAATTCGATCGACGAGGCGGGCGCGACGCTGGCCGAGCTTCCCGCCGGGCTCGATTCGTCGATCTTGCTGCGGCGCCCCGATGTCGTCGAGGCCGAATACCAGCTGCGCGCGGCCAATGCCGAGATCGGCGCGGCGCGCGCGGCACTGTTCCCCAAGATCACGCTGACCGGGCTGGTCGGCTTCGTTAGCAACGCGCTGGGCGCGCTGTTCACCGGCGGCGGGTTCAATTGGCAGGCGGGCGCCGCGGCGAGCTATCCGATCTTCCGTGCCGGCGCCGGCAAGGCCAATGTCGACGTCACCAAGGCGCAGCGCGACGCCGCGGTCGCGACCTACGAAAAGACCATCCAGACCGCGTTCCGCGAAGTCGCCGACGCGCTGGCGCGACGCGGCACGATCACCGACCAGCTCGCCGCGACGCGCGACCAGCGCGATGCCGCGGCGGACAATTACAAACTCTCGGACCTGCGTTATCGCGGCGGCATCGATTCCTATCTCGACAGCCTGATCGCGCAGCGCTCGCTCTATTCGGCGGAACAGACGCTGATCAACACGCAGCTGACGCGCGCGACCAACCTGGTCACGCTCTATCGCGTGCTGGGCGGGGATTCGCTGGTCGACGCGACCAACCAGGGGCCGAAAGCGCCCGCCAACTAGCCCGCTTTACGCCTTGGCTTTCCGCGCCGCGAGGATCTGCATCCAGGGATTGGGCTTGGGATCGCTGATCCGCGTCAACGTGTTCTGGTCGCGATGCGCGAACGGCGCGGGTTGGCCATGCACCGCCAGCATCGTGTCGGTCACATAGCTCCACGATCCGTCGGGGTTGAACGTGATTTCGATACGATAATGGTCGGTGCGAAACGCATATTCGAGGAAGGCGGTCGAGCAGATTCCATATTGGGTCTGGCCGCGCTCGGCCTCGACCGCGATGGTATCGGCATCGGGTTTGGCATGGCCCGCCGCGAGCACGACCTGCCCCCGCGGGATCGCGACGGTCTGCATCACCAGCCCGGTGGCCGGCTCCCACAGCCAATAGCCGACCTGGTCGTGAAACGTGATGTCCTCTTCCGCCGTGGTGATGTGGATGTGATAGCGCAGGCCGTAGAAGAGCTGCGGGCCGTTTGCCTGCGGATCGATCGGCTGAAAATCGATCCGCTCGATGAACTCGCGACGTTCCGGGCCTTCAGCCTTGGGATTGAGGTCGACGCCCTTGCGCGCTTCCCAACCACCGGCCAGCCGCCGCAACGGCCCGAGATTGGCCAGCGTATCGGGATCGACATCGGTCGGCTCGGTGAAGATGTCCGCGGGAAAACCCGTCACGGCGAGTCCTTTCGGATCAGGAGTTGTCGGCAGCGCCGTCGATGCTGCCGATCAGATTGTCGCGCAACCGGGTAACGTCGCGTTGCAGCCGGCGGAAGTCGTCGGGCGACAGTCCCGAGGCCTTGACCAGGGTCCGTTGCGCCCCGGTTTCACGCAAGGCGCGCCCGGCCGGGGTCAAGGTGACGATGACTTGCCGCTCGTCGGCCGGGTCGCGCCGCCGCTCGACATAGCCCAGAGCCTCGAGCTTCTTGAGGATCGGGGTCAGCGTGTTCGATTCGAGGAACAGCCGCTCGCCCAGCGCGCCGACGGTCAGTCCGTCCTCCTGCCACAAGGCGACGATCGCGATCCATTGCGTATAGGTCACGCCGAGCGCGTCGAGGATCGGCTTGTAGGCGCGGCCGTAAGCGAGATTGGCCGAATAGACTGCGAAGCAGAGGAAGTCGGCCAGTTTCGGCATGGCTGGAACAAGGTCGTCCTTCACTTTCGTTCCTTCTCGGTAACCGGCGAGCCGAGCCGAATATATATCGTACGCGATTAAATCGGAAGGATTGACATAACCGCAAAACTCACATATAGATCGTACACGATCTAATCGTGTACGATTTTAATATGCGGAAGGAAAGCTCATGACCGCCCTGCTCACCGATCGCCGCAGTCTCCTCGGTTTCGCCGCTCTCGCCGGAGTTGCCAGCCAGGTGGCGCTGCCCCGGCTCGCTCGCGCGGGCGCCGCCTCTACTCCGGCAACGGCATGGCAAGGCCTCCAGCAAATCACCGCCGGCGATCTCAGCATCCAATATGCCGATGTCGGACCGAAGGGCGGCAAGCCGGTGATCCTGCTCCACGGCTGGCCTTACGACATCCACGCCTTCGTCGAGGTCTCGCCACTGCTCGCCCGCGCGGGCTATCGCGTGATCGTTCCGTTCCTGCGCGGTTACGGCGGCACCGTCTTCCGGTCGGCCGACACGCCGCGCAACGGCCAGCAAGCGGCGCTCGCGGTCGACGTGATCGCGCTGATGGATGCGCTCGAGATCCCGCGCGCATTGATCGGCGGGTTCGACTGGGGCGCCCGCACCGCCAATATCGTCGCGGCGTTGTGGCCGGAGCGCTGCCAGGCGATGGTCTCGGTCAGCGGCTATCTGATCGGCAGCCAGAACGCCAACGAAGCGCCGTTGTCGCCAGCCGCCGAGCTCGCCTGGTGGTACCAATTCTATTTCGCCACAGAGCGCGGCCGGCTCGGTTATGAGCGCAACCGGCACGATTTCGCCAAGCTGATCTGGCGCACCGCCTCGCCCAAATGGGAGTTCGGCGATGCCACTTTCGACCGCTCGGCCAAGGCGCTCGACAATCCGGATCATGTCGCCATCACGATCCACAACTACCGCTGGCGGCTCGATCTGGCGCAAGGCGAGAGCCGGCTCGATGATCTCGAGCGCCGGCTAGCCTCGGGACCGACGATCGCTGTCCCGACGATCACGATGGAAGGCGACGCCAATGGCGCACCGCATCCCGACCCCGCCGCTTATGCCGCTAAATTCACCGGTCGCTACGCGCATCGCCTGGTATCGGGCGGCATCGGGCACAATCTACCGCAGGAAGCACCCAAGGACTTCGCCGACGCCATCCTTCAGGCAGCGGCGCTGTCCGCCTGACCTCTCCCTCTCCCGAAATCCGAAAGGCGATGCCATGACCCGTAGCTGGCTGGTGACCGGCAGTTCCCGAGGCTTCGGCCGGGCCTTGTGCGAAGCGATCCTCGACGCGGGCGACAACCTGCTCGCCACCGCGCGAGATCCCGGCCAGCTCGCCGGGCTGGGCGACAGCCGCTCGGGCAGGCTACGCACCGCCGCGCTCGACGTCACCGACGAGGACCAGGCACGCGACGCGGTCGCGCTGGCGATCGCCGAGTTCGGCGCGCTCGACATTCTGGTCAACAACGCCGGCTATGGCGATATCGGCTCGGTCGAGGATACGTCGCTCGCCTCCTACCGCCACCAGATCGAGACCAATCTGTTCGGCACGATCATCATGACCAAGGCGGTCATCCCGCACATGCGCGAGCGTCGCCAAGGGCATATCGTCCAATTCTCCTCGGTAGGCGGGCGCCGCGGCGCGCCGGGACGCTCGGCCTATTCGGCGGCGAAATGGGGAATCGAGGGATTCTCCGAAGTGCTGGCGGGCGAGATGGCGCTGGTCGGCGTCCGCGTGACGATCGTCGAGCCTGGCGGCTTCCGCACCGACTTCGCCGGACCTTCAACCACGATCGAAACCGGCCGGCCCGACTATGACGCGGTGGTCGGCGCCGCGGCACGGATGCAGCGTGCCTATGACGGCAACCAGCCGGGCGATCCGCGCAAGGGGGCGCAGGCCGTGCTGGAGATCGTCAACGCCGACGCGCCGCCTCTGCGACTGCCGCTCGGCAAGGAGGCGGTCGCCGCGATCGAGGCGAGCGACCGCGCGCGACTGGACGAGCTGGAGCGGTGGCGGGAGCTCAGCTGTTCGACCGATTTCGCGGCCTGAACCGCTTCCGACCAGCGTCTAGCGAGCGGCGGGAAGGAACCCCGTCGCCTTGCGCGCCGAGCAGGCCGCCAGCGTCCGCTGGTCGCACACCTTCAACGACCGGGTGATGCGATCGATCAGCGCGGTGTCGCGCGGCGCGATCGGGTGTTTGAACGCTACCTGCACCATCATCAGATTGGCGTCGCCCTGGATGAGGACGGCGTCGAGATTCTCCGGCTTGCCGGTCTGGGGGTTGTTCGGACAACTCAGCCGGCCGCGCAGCGCGGGCTTGCCGTCGACCGTCCCGCGGATCAGCGTATCGGTCAGACCGGGACAGGCGCGATGCATGCTGCCGCGCCACGTCTGATAGAATCCGTCCAGACCGGGCCGCCGGGCCGCGTCGAAGAACATCTGGCTGGTGATCAGCGTCGTCCATGCCTCCACCGTTTCGGGCGGAACGACCATCTCGATCATCTGCTGCACGCCGTTGCGCGCACGATAGCCGATATCGAAGTCGTCGGGCACATCGATACGCAGCATCTCGGTGTCGGCTGTGGGCAGCGCGCCCGCCTGGCCGGCGGGCAATGCCGCGAGCAGGAGCGGCAGCAGCATCAATGTTCGAACCGGACCAGGCAGAGCCCGGGATAGGCACCTTGCCCTTGCCGCCATTGGCCGGTCCACTGGCCGTTGACCGCGGTGGCGGCTTCGGGACAGCGGCGGTCGGCGTCGCCCTGGCTGGCGATCGCGCCGCCCTCGACTCCCCGGAACGTTCCTGCGCCATTGCCCCCGGCAGCGCCGACGCCATAGCGTACCGGGCTGTTGTTCCAGAAGCCGCTGGAGGATTGGAAAGACGCCGGCGATGGCGGGGCGCTCGGTTTGACTGCCGCAACGGCACCGGCGGTAGCGCCGGTCACATCGTAAAGGTCGGCATAGGACCCGCCATTCTCGGCGTATCGGATCTTCTTGCGATAGAGGTCGATCTGGACCCGGACGTTGCGCGCGGGATCGAACAGGAAGACCGACCATTCGTCGCGCGCTTCCTCGACAAAACCGTTGGTCTGCTTGCCCGCCGCGTCGAACTCGCCCCAGGTCCTGGGGCCGGTCTGGCGGTAGGTGCCCTGGCCATAGGTCGCGGCGCGAACATTGGCACCGGTGGCGGGCACGTCCGCCGCGAGCGTCGGAGCGCCGGCGGCGATCGCGATCGCGGCAAGGATTAGCCTGAACATCGTCCGCCTCCTCTATGGCCGGGACACGACCATAAAGGAGGCGGCGCGATCAGCCTAGACCTGGATCCCTGCGACGGCTGTTCAGGCGGCGAGTTTGGCCGCGACTTCGGTGACGCGACGGCCCTGATAACGGGCACCGCCAAGATCGACCTCGCTCGGCTGGCGGCTGCCGTCGCCATCGGCGATCGTCGTCGCGCCATAAGGCGAGCTGCCGTGAACTTCCTTGACGCCTTGCTGGCCGGCATAGCCGTAATCGAGCCCGACGATCGTCAGCCCGAAATGCAGCAGGTTGGTGATGATCGAGAACAAGGTCACTTCCTGGCCGCCATGCTGGGTAGCGGTCGAGGTGAAGGCCGCGCCGACCTTGCCGTTGAGCGCGCCGCGCGCCCACAGGCCACCGGCCTGATCGAGAAACGAGGCCATCTGGCTCGACATGCGGCCGAACCGGGTCGGCGAGCCGACGATGATCGCGTCGTAATCGGCCAGCGCGTTGATGCCTTCGATCACGGGGTGCGAGATATCGGCCTTGAAGCCGGCGGCCTTGGCGACCTCGGCCGGTGCGGTTTCCGGGACGCGGCGGATGTCGACCTCGGCACCGGCCGAGCGCGCGCCCTCGGCGACTGCGTCGGCCATCTGCTCCATATGGCCGTAAGACGAATAATAAAGGACGAGTACCTTGGTCATGGGAGGCTCCTTCAGGGGGTAAAGGGAAACCCCCTCCCCGGGGGTCGTGGGAGGGGGCCGGCCGGCGCCGTGGGAGGACATGCGCCGGCTTCGGGGGATCAATCGGCGTCGACGAGGACGAGTTCCGAATCGGCGAGCGCCTTGATCTCGACAGTCTGGCCGCCGGAGATGGCGATGCCGTCGCGCGCCTCATAGCGTTCGCCAAGGATCTCGACCGCGCCGGTCGCCGGGACGAGATAGGCGTGACGCCCCTCGCCCACCGTATGGCTGATGCTCTCGCCGGCCCTGACGGTCGCGCCCATCACCCGGGCGTCGGCCCGAATCGGCAGCGCGCCGTCATCGTCAGCGAATCCGCTGGCGAGCGTCACGAACCGGCCCGAGCGGTCGTCCTTGGGGAACGGCTTGGCGCCCCAGGACGGCGAGCCGCCGGCGCGCTTGGGCTCGATCCAGATCTGGAACAAAGTCGTCGTCTCGGGCTCGAGATTATATTCGGCATGGCGCACGCCGGTCCCGGCGCTCATCACCTGGACGTCGCCCGCCGCGGTGCGGCCGACATTGCCCATCGAGTCCTGGTGCGTGATCGCGCCTTTGCGGACATAGGTGATGATCTCCATGTCGCGGTGCGGGTGCGGCGGGAAGCCCGAATTGGGGCCGATCTCATCGTCGTTCCACACCCGGATGGCACCCCAGCTCATGCGCTTGGGGTCGTAATAATCGGCGAAACTGAAATGAGGCCGGGCATTGAGCCAGCCGTGGTCGGCATGGCCCAGGCTGTCGAAGGGGCGCCGCTCGAGTTTGGGCTCGATGCGGGTAGCGGTGTTGGTGTCGGTCATGAAAACCTCCGTTCGTTGCCGCCAAGATAGGTATCAAAGAGGTCGCGTAAACGGAAACGCTTGACACCGATCGTTTCCGATACTAGGCTCCTCCCCGTTTCCGGGGAGGAACGTAAGTGAAGCTACCCGATTTCGAGGCTTGGGCGATTTTCGCGACCGTCGCCGAGCATCGCTCGTTCAGCGGCGCGGCCGAGACGCTCGGCGTATCCAAGGCGACCGTCTCCAAGGCGATCACGCGGCTCGAGCAATCGCTCGGCACCTCGCTGTTCCATCGCACCTCGCGGCGCCTGACCCTGACCCAGAGCGGCGAGACGCTGAGCGAACAC
>NZ_JBQCCN010000135.1:0-20214 GCF_051962185.1 Sphingomonas sp. | reverse complement strand
GCATCGCCATATTCCGAAATGCCGGCCGACCCGTCGAGATGGATGCCGGTGATTTCCTTCTTGACGATGACGTTGACCACGCCCGCCACGGCGTCGGCGCCGTAGGTCGACGAGGCGCCGTCCTGCAGCACTTCGATACGGTCGATGATGCCGGCCGGGATGGTGTTGAGGTCGACGAAGTTGCGGTGACCGTCATCCGCCAGCGGATAGGGCGCACTGCGCAGGCCGTCGAACAGGGTCAGCGTGTTGCCGGTGGTCAGACCGCGCAACGACACGGCGGTCGCGCCGGTCGCGAAGTTGAAGCTGTTCCAGCTCTTGTTCATCGAGCCGGCGTTGTTGGCGGCGATCGAGTTGATCGCGTCGGAGACGGTATTGATGCCGCGCTTGGCGAGATCTTCCGAGCTCAGGGTGGTCAGCGGCGCGGCGGTGGCGGTCGCCGAGTTGCGCAGGAGCGTGCCGGTGACGACGATGTCGCCGCCGCTGGCGGCCTGGTCGTCCTGAGGCGCGGGCGCCGTCTGGTCGGAGGTTGCCGGCGCCGGGGCCGGGGTTTGTTGGGCGAAGGCAGACGCGGCGAACAACGCCGCCGACGCGCCGGCGCCGCACAGCATCAGCGCGCGCAGCGCCGAGCTTCCGCGGAGCGAGCGCGAAACAGTCGAATTGGTAATCACGTGAACGTCCCTTTGCCTGGCCCGTCCGTTCCCCCTTGCGGTGCGAGCGCTGCCAAGCCCCTGCGAACCACCCTCCCAGGTACGTTCGAGGCCGATGCCGGCTCAATGAGGCGAGCGCATGCGGCTGTAAAGTCGGGTTAGATCAATGCCGTCGGGTTTCATTCCGGCTGTAGCAAATTGGCCACGGTCGTTCCCCGGCCTCGGGAGGGCCGCCCCGACCCGTCGGCCAAGACAAAAAAAGGCCGCTCCCGAAGGAGCGGCCCACAGATGAAATATTCTCGGCTGGCTTAGAAAGCGAACTTCGCGCCGGCCTTGAACATGCGGCCATAGATGGCGGTGCCACCCTGGACCGGGTTGTAGTAGTTCGCGCCGTAGGTGACCGGATCGATCGGCGGCATCTTGTCGAACAGGTTGATCGCGTTGATGTAGAACGTGAACTTGTCCGTCGGCTTGAACTGGGCGTTCAGGTCGAAGGTTATCAGCGCCTTCACGCGGCAGGGAACCGACCCGTCGCTCAGACCGCAGTCCTTGTACCCGGTGCCCTGGTCGGTCGCCGACAGGTCGTAACCACCGAAGTAGTTAGCCGTGCCGGTCACCGAGATCTTGCCGAAGTCGAGCGAGTTCTGCCAGCTGCCGTGCCACTTCGGAGTACCCGACCCGGCGGTCAGGTTGAAGTTGCCCAGCGTGCCGTCATAGCGCTCGGTATGGCCATCCGGGAATTCGGTCGACAGATTGAGGATGACGCTCGCATCGGCACTGGTGCTCCACCGCACCGCACCGAAATCGAAGTTCGCGTCGGCCGAGAAGTCGAGACCTTCGGCCTTGACCGTGTTGGCGTTGATCAGCTGAGCCTGAACGAACGCGACGCGCGGCTTGGCCAACGGGAAGTTGGGGTCGGGCGCGTCCGCGACCACGTTGTAGCCGGCCGGGATCGGCTGACCCTCGTAGTACGCGAGCAGCGCCGGCGAATTCGACGGCGCCGTGATCGCTCCGGTCTTCTTGATATTGTAGTAATCGACCGTGATCTCGACGTTCTTCACCGGATTCAGCTTGATGCCGCCGGTGAAGCTGCGCGACTTCTCAGGCTTCAGGTTCGGGCTGGCCAGAGTGGTCTGACCATAGGAACCCGACCGGATGTAGGTCGGACAGTTGTTGAAGGTCGCGACGGTGCACCCGTATTGCGCCAAATACGCGTCGTTGAACAGCGACGAGTTGTTGGTCACGTAGCCGGTGGTCGGCAGCGCGTTGGCTTCGCCGAACGACGGGATACGGAACCCCTTCGAGTAGGTACCACGCAGCGTCAGCTGGCGAACCGGCTTCAGCTTGAACCCGATCTTCGGCGAGAACGCATCCTGACCCGAGGAATACCGGTCGTACCGGCCCGAGGCGTTGATGTCGAGAATGTCGAGGATCGGAGCATCCAACTCGGCGAAGCCCGAGGTGATGTAACGGTGACCGACGGTACCGAAGGCGTTCAGCGTGAAGAAGCGCTGGGTCGGGCCGTTATAGTCCGGGTTGCCGCTCGGCGCGTTGACCGCTTCGTAGCGGATCGACCCACCAAAACCGAGCTGCAGATTGCCGCCCGGCAATTCTGCGAGCTTGCCCGCGACGCTGGCTTGCAACTGGTACTGATCCGACGTGGCCGTGGCGTTGTTCACGGGCGTCAGATAGTCGAGCACCGACTGCGGCGTGGCCGACGGATTCTTGAAGTTGTACGAGCCGTCGGCGATCACATCGAGCAGATGCTGGATGTAGACATAGCCGTCGGTGCGACGCAGCAGGTCGTCGTGCATCGCGGTTGCGTCGACGTTGAACGTCCAGCCTTCGAACAGGTCGCCCTTGAAGCCCAGCGCGATGCGATAGGCCTTGTTGCGGGTCATGTTCGACGTGACCTGCGACAGATCGCGGCCGATCAGGCGCGCGACCTGGCCCTGCGCCGCGAACGGATTGTTCGGGTTGAGGGTGCGGTTCGGCGACGTCGCGCAGTTCACGCGCTCGGGGCAGACGTAGACCGGCAGGTTCAGGATGAACGAGCCGACCGCGTTCGGCGGCACGGTCGCGCTCGAGGTGCTGAAGCGCGGATAGTCGATG
Source organism: Sphingomonas sp. (assembly GCF_051962185.1). Lineage (GTDB taxonomy): Bacteria > Pseudomonadota > Alphaproteobacteria > Sphingomonadales > Sphingomonadaceae > Sphingomonas. Next base: position 17,455 of record NZ_JBQCCN010000135.1, on the reverse strand, counting down.
CCCGTGTTGGCGGTGCCGTACACGGTCGCCGGCGAGCCGGTGTACGAAACCTGGCTCTGCAGGAAGTTGACTTCCGCATAAGCCTCGATCGTGTTGCTGATCTTCGCGGTGACGCGGCCCGACACGCCGAAACGCTCGACGTTCGGCGAGATCACGCCATAGGCGTTGGTATAGTCGACCTGGCAGATCTGGTTCGGCGCCGTCGCGTTGATGGCGTTGCCGTTCGCGTCACGATAGGCGCGATCGGCGGCCGTCAGCGTGTAGAGCGAGCCCGGACCGCAGTTCGGGTTGAGCAGCTGCCAGTTGCCCTGGGCGGTCGTGTTGGTCGCGTCATACGGACGAACCTCGAAGCTGCCCGCGGTGCTCTGACCGTGGAGCAGGCCGTCCGCCTGCGTTCCGTTGACCACCGTGTTCGGGCCGCAATTGCCCTGGTAGCACAGCGTGCGATGGTCGTCGGTGTTGTACGGGAACCCGCGGTCGCGGTTATAGAGGATGTTCTGCTTGTAGTAGAACCCGCTGATATAGGCGTTGAAGCCCTGCTCATCGAGGTCGCCCACGCCGGCGGTCAGGGTCAGGCGATACTGGCCCGCGTCGCCGCGCTCCGAGATGCCGCCTTCGGCGCGGCCCATCAGGCCCTTGACCGAGCGCTTGGTGATGATGTTGACCACGCCCGCGATCGCGTCCGCGCCGTAGGTCGACGAAGCGCCGTCGCGCAGCACTTCGATACGGTCGACGATGTCGTCCGGAATGGTGTTGAGGTCGACGAAGTTACGCGAACCGTCGTCGGCGAGCGGATAGTAAGCCGCACGCAGGCCGTCGAACAGCACCAGGGTCGAGTTGGTCGACAGGCCGCGCAGCGAGACCGCCGACGCACCGCCGGCGAACGCGCCGTTCGCGGTGAACGAGTTGGTCAGCGCCGGGCCGTTGTTCGACGCGAGCGTCTGCAGCGCGTCCTGGATGGTCGAGACGCCGCGCTTGTCGAGGTTCTCGGTGGTGATGGTGGTGACTGGCGACGGGGTGTCGTTGGCGCCCTTGAACAGGGTACCGGTGATGACGATCTCGTTGCCCGCGCTGGCGGTCTGATCGTCGCTGGTGGTGGTCGGCGGCGTCGTGGTCGACGTCGTCGGAGCCGGGGTCGGCGTTTCCTGCGCCATGGCAGGCGCAACGAACGTCATCGACGCAGCGGCGCCGGCGCCCAACAGCGTCAGCGCGCGCAGCGCCGTGCTGTCACGCAACGAGCGCGTGAAGATGGAGTGATTGATCACGTATGTTTCCCTCGCTTGACCCGACGCCGCGATTTCACGGTCATCCGGGCGATGCCACCCCTTTGGACGCACTGCGCCCAAGAGGCATGGGAGGGAGGGATGAAGCGCGCCCCGCCACCTGTAAAGGCGGCATTCAGGAAGAAACCGGAGTTTTGGCAACGCCTGTAGCCAAAAAGCCACAACAGCCGGGACGGCCCGAAATTATCGTGCGCCGGGGACAGAATTTGTGAGCGATCGTTATTCATGCCCGGCGACGGGCGAACCCGCCGCCGGGATGATTGCGGTCAGAACTTGAAATTGGCCCCCGCACGGAACGTACGTCCGATGAGGCCGGCCATGTGCCACGACGCCAGATAGTTCGGCTGCGAGGTATAGGCCTGATTCGGGAAGGCCGGCGCACGCGCATTGGTGACGTTGCCCACGTTCGTGAAGAACTGGAACTTGTCGTTCACCGTCACCGTCAGATTGACGTCGGTGTAGATGAAGCTGTGCACGTAGCAGAAGGTCTTGCTGTAGATCGCCGCGTTGCACGAGATGTCGCCCTTGACCGACGACGCCTGATCGGCGGCAACCGCCTTGATCCGACCGACGTAATAGGTCGTGGCGGTCAGCGCGAACGGCCCGGACACCAGCGTATTCTGCCAGGTCCCGCGCCAGCGCGGCGTGCCGCCGCCCGACGACAGGTCCTCCGGACCCACCGTCCCGGCGTAGCGCTGCACCGCGCCGCCTTGCGGATACAGATTGTACTTCAGCGTCTCCTGCATATCGAGCCGGCTCTCGAGGCGCACATCCGAGCTGATCGGAATCTTCGCATCGAAGCCGAATTCGAGACCGGCGATGACGGAGTAATTCGCGTTCACGTACGGCGCGTTCACGACGAGGAGACGCGGCAGCGCGTTGGGCGAGAACGGATCCGCCCCGTCGATCACATTGCACGAATAGCCCGCACCGACGGCCGCGACCTTGGCGCAGCCGGCGGCCGCCGCCGCGGAAGCCGAGGCGAAGGTCTGCGAAGCGACCGAATAATAAGCGTTGATCGCATCGGAGGTCTTCGGCCCGGTGACGATCAGGTTCGACTTCTTGATATTGAAATAATCGGCCGTGAAGGTCAGCCACGGTACCGGGTCGACGATCGCGCCGAGCGTGAAGCTGCGCGACGTTTCGGGCTTGATGTCCGGGTTGCCGACATAACCGCGGCCCAGGCTGTAGGCGACGGTGTAAGCGCCGTTATTCGGGTGGGCGGCGATGAACGCGGCATTGGGCGTGTAGCCGACGAAACCCGAATACGAGCTGCGCGAGTCGGATTCGGCGAAGGTCGGCGCCCGGAAGCCCTCGGAATAGCTGCCCCGCAGCGAGAACCCCTTGATCGGCTCGAACTTGGCGGTGAACTTGGGCGAGAAGTGACCGATTCCGGTGGAATAATGGTCGTACCGGCCCGACGCCTTAAGGTCGAGCGAGTCGAACACCGGGGCGTCGATTTCGAAGAAACCGGCAACCACCGACCGCGCGCCATAGGCCTGGGCCGTCGACAGGCCGGGCACGTCGAGATTCGGGTTGAGGCTGTTATTGGTCAGCGTCTCGCGACGGAACTGGCCGCCGACCGCGAGCTTGAGGTCGCCGCCGGGCAGCTTGAACAGACTGCGGCTGATCGACGCGTCCAGCGTCGCTTCGGCCGACCGCGACCGCGCCGTGATCGCCGGCGCCACCGCGTCACGCACCGCCTGACTGTTCAGGCTGGGATTGACGAAATTGTAGGAGCCGGTGTTGATCGCCTTGACCAGTCCCGCCAGGTTCGGGAAACCGAAGAGGGTGTAGCTCAGATTGTCGCGCGAATAGGCTGCCTCGACGTTCCAATCCCAGCCACCGGCGAACGTGCCGTTCAAGCCACCCGATACGCGATAGACCTGGTTGATACGGTTGCTGCCCGACTTGATGTCACCGAACAGATAATAGATTCGCGCCGCTCCATTGGCCGGGTCGGCGGCATAAGCGGCGGCATAGGGATTGTTCGGATTCAACTGCCGGTCGGCCGCCGTCGCGCAGTTCACGCCGGACGAACAGATATAGACCGGCAACACGATGCCGGGATTGCTGGTCGCGGTGGCGGGATTGCCGCCAAACGCCTGCGTCTGGCGAATGCCGACCGGCGGGCGGATGATGTTGACGCGATTGTTGAAATAGCTGCCCATCAAATAGGCGTCGACGCTGCCGAGGCGGAAGCTCGCCCGGGCGACGCCGCCGTAACGCTCCTGCAACGGCAGAATCTGCGCATATTCCTTGGTGAGATCGTGCGCGCACGCCGTACCCACGCGCGACCCGGTGTTTTCGGAAAACGTCCCATAAGGGCAGTTGGCGAGCGGCGTCAGCGAGGTGTAGACGGCCGGCGTCGTGGCGTTGGTGACTGAACCCGCCAGCGGATTGTTGAGATCGGTCTGGTGCGTCCGCGTGACCACCGCGTTGGTCGTCGGGGTCGTCAGCGTATCGTCGGCGCGGTTGTTGTCCGCGCCGCCCATCGCGCGAAGATCGAGCGTGTTGAACGGAAAACCGCGCGACGCCGCGTCGATCCGGCCGCCATATTCGTATTCGCCGCCGATATAGAAATTGTATCCCTGGCTCTGGTAATCGCCGATCCCGACGAGCAGGTGCGCGCGATATTTCTGGCCGTCGCCTTTTTCCGAAACGCCGCCTTCGATACCGCCCTCGATTCCCTTGATGTGCTTGCGCGTGATGATGTTCACGACGCCGCCGATCGCATCCGCGCCATAAAGCGACGACGCGCCGTCCTTCAGCACCTGAATCTGCTGGAGGTTGACCATCGGAATGCTGTTGAGGTCGACATAGGCATTGTGACCGTCGTCGTTCAGCGGGAAGTTCGCGGAGCGCAGCCCGTCGATCAGCACCACGGTCGACGACACGCCGACGTTGCGCAACGAGATTGCCGCACCGCCCGCCGAGAAGCCGCTGGTGAAACCGTTACCGATCGACCCGGCACCGTCGGCTGAAATGGAGCGCACGGCATCGGTGATGTTGGTGATGCCGGCCTTGTTGAGGTTGTCGGAGGTCAGCACCGTGACCGGCAACGCGGTCGTCGTGGCACTGCGGAACAACGTACCGGTGACGACGATTTCCGGCTGCTGGGCGTCCGTCCCGGTGTCGTCCGCCGGCGCCGTGGCCGGTGCCGGCGGCGTTTCCTGCGCGAAGGCGGGTGACGCCGCGAGCATGAAGCCGAGCGGCGCCGCGGTCGCGAGGAGACGAATCCTGTGCGCGGATGGAAAAAAAGCCATGTTTCAGAAATCCCCAGGTAACAGGGGAGCGGGCCCGCAAGCGCCCTATCCGCCGCAGGATCGATCCCCATAGGTTGTGACCGCAAGCCCTCCAGCACCGGTCGACGATCGAGGGGATAGGCCCGGATCGGCCCGTGTAAATCTCCAAAAAGATGCGAAACGCGTTTTGGAATCAGGGCGTAGCGCCCTTGCCACAAAGGGGCAGTATTAGTGTCTTATCATAGTAAGGCAGTACGGCGGCGTGTCAGCGGCCCGGCATCGGTCCCGCGACCAGCAAGGGGTCGATCTTGGCGTTGCGCCAGCGCAGGCTCCAATGGAGATGCGCCCCGGTGACGCGGCCGGTCGCCCCCGAATAGGCGACGATTTGCCCGCGTTTGACCGCCTGGCCGGGCGTCACCACGATCCGCGACAGGTGCATCAGCGCGCTGTTCAGCCCCATGCCGTGGTCGATCATCAGCAGGTTGCCTTCGAGCAGGAAGGGATGATCGGACGCCAGGATCACCACACCGTCGGCCGGCGCCAGTACCGGCGTGCCTTGCGGCACCGCGATGTCGGTGCCCGAATGATACGACCCGGCCTCTCCGTTGCGATAGATGCGCTGCGATCCGAACAGGGTCGAGATGCGCCCGGTCGCCGGCCACCGGAACGCCTGGCGCCAGCCGGCCGAGCCGGTGTCCTGGCGCCGCGCGGCGTTGATCTGCTCGATCTCGCCGGGACGTATCTTCTCGAATTCGGGCATCGGCACCGGATATTTGGGCAGGGTCGACAGCCGCGAGATGTTCCATTGCCGCGGGCTGATGGTCAGCGTGCGCGACACTATTCGCCCGTCGTCGAGCGTCGCGGTCACCGTCGCCACCGGGCCGGCGTCGCGGTCGAAGGCGATGACGAAGCGCCCGTCGGGCGCCACCGGCACCTCGTCGCCGTCGAGGCGGACACGCGCGTCGGCGGCCGGGGCGGTCCCGATCACCAGCCCGCCTTGGCTCATGGTGCCGCTGAAGCTGAAATCGCCAAGCGGGGCTGTCGACATGCGTGGCGCCGGTGGCGGCGACGTCGCGACGGCGATCGGCGCGGATTTGGATTGTGGCGGCGATGCCGCATCCGACGGGATGCAGCTAGCGAGCGCGACCAGCGCGGCGAGGCCGAAGGCCCAGCGCCGCGCGCGCCTCACTTCCGCCCTTCGGCCTCGAGCGCCAGTTCGGCGCTGGCATAGGCTTCCTGCCGCGCAACGCTCCAATAGCGCAGATCGTCGAGCGCGATCGGAACGCCCGAAATCGCGCAGGTGACATGGCCGCCGGGCATCAGCACGCGGAAACCATTGGCCATATAGTGGAGGCGCGCCGGCCGGTCGGTGTTGGACATCAGCATTCAGCGATCCTCGAAAATCCAAAAGCGTTCAGGTCGCCCCGTCACAACAAACTCGGCTGGTCCGGAGTTTCCTTCGGGGGAATTTCCTTACCATATGCCTTGCCGCCCGCGCCCTCAACCCGCGCCGCGACCTCGCCATCGCCAAAATGGAGCATCAGGGCGCCCGCCTTGCGCGCCGCCGCCGCGCTGGTCAGCACGCCGCCGGTCCGAGCCTCGACCCAGGCATAGCCGCGGTCGAGCACGTGGCTGGGATTGAGCGCCTCGACCAGTTTCCACGCCGAATCGAGCCGGTCGCGTGCCGCCGACAGACGCTGTGCCAGCATCGCCGGCCGCAACGCGCCAGCGGTGCGGTCGAGCTGGCCGCGCGCCACCGTCAGGCGGCGTTCGAGCGCGCGGTCGAGCCGCAGGCCGGCATCGTCGGCGCGCTGGCGTTGCGGGCCGAGCAAGGCGTCGCGCTTGGGCAGCAATCGCGCCAGCGCCTCGCTCCGCTCGCGCCCGCGCTCGACGTAACGCCTCGCGCAACGTTCGGCGCGCTGGCGGTACGAATCGAGCCCGAGCCGGAGGTCGGCGATCACCGGCACCGCGATCTCCGCCGCGGCGGTCGGGGTCGGCGCGCGCAGATCGGCGGCATGGTCGGACAGGCTGGTGTCGGTCTCGTGCCCGACCGCCGAGATCAACGGGATCGAGCAAGCGGCAATCGCGCGGACCACGATCTCCTCGTTGAACGCCCAGAGATCCTCAACCGAGCCGCCACCCCGCGCGACGATGACGAGATCGGGACGCGGCACCGGGCCGCCCGGCTCGATCGCGTCGAACCCACGGATCGCGGCGGCGACGTCACGGGCGGCGCCGTCACCCTGCACCTTTACCGGCCACAGCACGACATGGCTCGGGCAGCGGTCGGCGAGGCGATGGAGAATGTCGCGAATGACGGCGCCGGTCGGCGACGTCACCACGCCGATCACCCGGGGCATGAACGGCAGCGGCTTCTTGCGGCTCTGATCGAACAGTCCTTCGGCGCCAAGCTGCGCCTTCAATTTCTCGAGCAGCGCCATCAACGCGCCCTCGCCCGCCAATTCCATGCGATCGATCACGATCTGATATTTGGAACGGCCGGGATAGGTCGTCAGCTTGCCGCTCGCGATCACCTCGATCCCGTCCTGCGCGCCGAACGGCAACAATGCCGCCTGCCCTTTCCACATCACGCCGTCGATGACCGCCTGATCGTCCTTGAGGCTGAGATAGCAATGGCCGGAGGCCGCGCGCTTCCACCCCGAAATCTCGCCGCGCAGGCGGACGCGGCCGAATTCGCCCTCAACCATCCGCTTCAGCCGGCCCGACAGTTCCGACACGCTTTCGGCGGCGGAATTGTCGCCGGGCATGGCCTCGGCTACCAGCCGCGGCGAATCTTCTGGAAAAGGGTCGGGCATGAACGTCCTGCTGATCGGATCGGGTGGACGCGAACATGGCCTCGCGTGGAAGCTCGCGCAATCGCCGCTGCTCACGAAACTCTATGCCGCACCCGGCAATCCGGGGATCGCCGAGAGCGCCGAACTGGTCGCGCTCGACGTGACCGATCACGCGGCGGTGGCCAATTTCTGCCGTGAGAAGACGATCGGGCTGGTCGTGGTCGGCCCCGAGGCGCCGCTGGTCGCTGGGATCGCGGACGATCTGCGCGCCGCCGGGATCGCGGTGTTCGGCCCAGACAAGGCGCCCGCCCAGCTCGAAGGATCGAAGAGCTTCACCAAGGCGCTGTGCGACCGCGCCGGCATTCCGACCGCGGGGTATCGCGCGGTCCACTCGCTCGACGAGGCGCGCGCGGCGCTGGCCGCGTTCGGCGCGCCGGTGGTAGTCAAGGCCGACGGCCTCGCCGCGGGCAAGGGCGTGACGGTGGCGATGACCGCAGCCGAGGCCGATGCCGCGGTCGAGGCGCTGTTCGCCGAAGCCGGCGCGAGCGCGGTGATCGAGGAATTCCTCGAAGGCGAGGAAGCCAGCCTGTTCGTCCTGACCGACGGCACGGCGATGGTCGCGTTCGGCTCGGCCCAGGACCACAAGCGTGTCGGCGACGGCGATACCGGCCCCAATACCGGCGGCATGGGCGCCTATAGTCCCGCCGCGGTGCTGACGCCCGAGCTCGAACGTCGCGCGCTCGACGCGATCGTGGCTCCCACCATCGCCTCACTCGCCGCCGAGGGCATGCCTTATTCGGGCGTGCTCTACGCCGGGCTGATGCTGACCGCCGACGGGCCGAAGCTGATCGAATATAACGCGCGGTTCGGCGATCCCGAATGCCAGGTGCTGATGATGCGGCTCGACAGCGACCTGTTGCCGCTGCTGCTGGCGATCGCCGAGGGGCGGCTGGCCGAAGCGCCCGCCCCCGTGTTCGGCGACGACGTCGCGTTGACCGTGGTGATGGCGGCGGACGGTTATCCCGGCACGCCCGAGACTGGCGGCACGATCGACGGGATCGACGCGGCCGAGGCGAGCGGCGCCAAGGTCTTCCACGCCGGGACGAAGCTCGTGGACGGCCGGTTGGCCGCTTCGGGCGGTCGCGTGCTCGCGGTGACCGCGCGCGGTGCCGACGTCCGCGCGGCGCAGGCCGCCGCGTATCGCGCGGTCGACGCGATCGATTTCCCCACCGGCTTCTGCCGCCGCGACATCGGCTGGCGCGAAATCGCGCGCGAGGAGTGATTCGCCGGTTCGAACTGACGCGATGCCGTTGAATGATATAGAATATCATTTCATTCATCTGCCAGTCATCTAGGCGACCGGATACTTCCGCTTGCCGGAGCAGCACGACTCCGAGGGAGATAATGGGGAGAGTTCGGATGACACGTACAGCCTTACTGATCGGTTCGTCGGCCCTGCTACTGGCCTCCACCGCAGCCGCGCCGACCGGCGTCCAACGCACTGCCGTAATTCCGCCGCCACCCGAGGAATCACCGGTACGATGCCGCAACGTCGAGCGCCCCGATTATGCCGGCTATGCCAATAACGGCGTGGTCGCGACCGGGCGCCGCGCTCCACTCAACGCGCCCAAGGTTTCGCCCAGCGCCAGCGCCGACATGGCTTATGCCCCGCCGCCGCCTCCAGTGCCGCCACCGCTGATGCCGATGGTCGCGCCGCCCGCGCAGGTGATGTCGCCGGTGATCGCGACCAACGCGCCTTACGGCAGCCCGGGCAATACCGAGCGCTATGACGGCAAGCCCGTCGCCTCGATCCAGTCGGTCGTGACCGCGCCCGTCTCGACCTTCTCGGTCGATGTCGACACCGGCGCCTATGCCAATGTCCGCCGCTTCCTGAAGCAAGGCAGCCTGCCCCCGGCCGACGCGGTGCGGACCGAGGAAATGATCAATTATTTCCGCTACGACTATCCTCGGCCCGACAGCAGTGCGGAGCCGTTCAGCGTGACCACCGACGTCGCGACGACGCCGTGGAATCCCGATACCCGCCTGCTGCGCATCGGCCTGCGCGGCTATGACGTGGCGACCGACGAACGGCCGCGCGCCAATCTTGTCTTCCTGGTCGACGTCTCGGGGTCGATGGACGAGCCCGACAAATTGCCACTGGTCAAGGCCGCGCTCGAGCGCCTCGCCGATCGCCTGCGGCCCGACGACCGCGTCTCGATCGTGGTCTATGCCGGCAATGCCGGGCTGGTTCTCGCGCCCACCGCCAACAAGAGCTACGTCAAGGCGGCCCTGTCCTGCCTCGAGGCGGGCGGCTCGACCGCCGGCGGCGCCGGGATCAAGCTCGCCTATGACACCGCGCGGGCCAGTTTCATCAAGGGCGGGATCAACCGCATCTTCCTCGCCACCGACGGCGACTTCAACGTCGGGGTCAGCGACACCAAGGCGCTCGAGGAAATGGTCAAGTCAAACCGCGACGACGGCATCACGCTGACCACGCTCGGCTTCGGCGACGGCAATTACAACGACGCGATGATGGAGCATATCGCCGACGTCGGGAACGGCAATTACGCCTATATCGACAGCGACCGCGAAGCCGAGAAGGTGCTCGATGACGAATTGTCCGCGACCATGGTGACGATCGCCAAGGACGTGAAGGTCCAGGTCGAATTCAATCCCGCCGCGGTCAAGCAATACCGCCTGATCGGCTATGAGAACCGTGCCCTCGCCGAGGAGGATTTCGACAACGACGCGGTCGATGCCGGCGACATGGGCGCGGGGCACCAGGTGACGGCCTTGTACGAAGTCGTGCCCGCGGCGGGCGCCGGATGGCTCCCCGACCGACGGTATCCCGCCAACGTCGCCACCGCGCCGGCGGGCACCGGCAGCGAACTGTGCTTCGTCAAATTGCGCTACAAATTGCCGGAGGGCGGCGCGTCGAAGCTGATCAGCCGCCCGGTGCCCGCGGTGATGCTGCGCGATGCCACCGCGCCCCGCGGCGACATGGCGTTCGTCACCGCGGTCGCCGCGTTCGGACAGAAATTGCGCGGCGACAAATATCTCGGCAGCTACAGCTTCGCCGACATCCAACGCCTGGCGGGCAGCCCGGAAGGGCCCTGGCGGCAGGAATTCGTCCGCCTGGCCGACATGGCGGGGAGCCGCAAGCCGAGCGGCGGCTGATCCGCATCAATCCGCCGATCACTGGCGTTACGCCGGCCGCGCTTATAGGGTGGCCGGCGTTTCGCTGTTCGGGATACGTTTTTCATGGATTCCACGACCGCTCCCCATCCGCCGGGCGCTGCCGCTTACGCCTTCCAGAACTGGACGGTCATCACCCTGATCATCATCGCCATCCTGGCCGCGCTGGTGATCGCGGGAATGATCTGGGGTCAGAGGAAGGCGCGCGAACGCCATCTCGCGGAGGAAGCGGCAGAGGAACGCGCCGAGGAAGCCGAAGCGGAGCTGCCTCCGGCACCGCCGCCGCCACCGATCGAGACCGCTGGCGCCTTGCCTGTCGAGGAGCCGCATCCCGAGCCTGAGCGTGAACCGGAGCCCGAAGCTGGGCCTGAGCCCGAACCGGAGCCGGCGCCTGAACCCGAGCCGGAACCCGAACCCGAACCGACACACGCCGAGCCCGCACCCGTGCCGTCCGAGCCGGTCGCGCCGCCACCCCCTGCGCCCGAGCCGCCGGCATCGGAGCCGATCGCGGCGCGCGAATTGGCACCCGAGCCGGTGCCCGAGCGTGTCGCCGAACCCGAACCCGTCGCCACACCTGAAACCATTTCCGAGCCAGCCGCGGAACCGGAATCGCCAGCCGCAACGGAGCCCGAGCCGGCAGCCCCAGCTCCTGCCCAGCCCGAGCCCGTGTCCGAACCGGAGGCGCCGGCGGCCCCGTCCGAAATCACCGCGGCGCTGGCGCTCACCACGATCAAGGGGCTTGGCCCCAAGGTCGCCGCGATGCTCGCCGAACGCGGCATCACGCGCGTCGACGAACTCGCCGCGCTGTCCGCCGACGAGGCGAGCGCGCTCGATATCCAGCTCGGCGCGTTCACTGGCCGCATGGCGCGCGACCGCTGGATCGAGCAGGCCAAGCTGCTCGCTGCCGGCGACACCGCCGCTTACGAGGCCGAATTCGGCAAGCTGGGATAACGACCGGTCGGCGTCGCCCTCCCCTCCCTGCAAGGAAGGGGATCAAGGGGTGGGTGAGCATCGGACGAGGCTCGAGGCCTCGCCCGATGCTGACGGCATCACTCGCCGCGCGCCCGCGACACCAATAATTTGTCGATCCGCCGGCCGTCGAGATCGACCACTTCGAATCGCCAGCCTTGCTCGACGATGCTTTCCCCTTCTTCGGGCAAGCGCTTGAACACCGCGAGGACGAGGCCGGCGGCCGTCGCATAATCGCGGTCGTCGGGCAGTTCGAGGTCGAGCTTTTCCGCGACGAGATCGGCCGAGGCCGACCCCGCGACCAGATAGCTGCCGTCCTCGCGCTGAATGAAATCGGGGCTGTCGCTCGGATCGGTGTCCGAGGCGAAGGCGCCGGCGAGCGCCGCGAGCAGGTCGGCCGGGGTCACGATGCCTTCGAAATGGCCATATTCGTCGTGGATCAGCGCCATCGGCACCTCGGCGCGGCGCAGCCGGACCAACGCGTCCATCGCGTCGAGCTGATCGATCACGATCGGCGCCGCGCGCATCAAAGTCTTGAGGTCGAGCGGCTGGCCATGGATCGCCGCCGCGACGATGTCGCGCGCCTGGACCACGCCGATCACCGCATCGACCGATCCTTCGGCGACCGGCAGCCGGGTATGCGGCGAACTGGCCAGTTTCGCGCGAATGCCCGCCTCGTCGAGCCCGATGTCGAGCCAGTCGACCTCGGTGCGCGGCGTCATCACCTCGCGCACCGGCCGATCGGCGAGCCGCACCACACCCGAGATGATCGAGCGCTCATGCTCCTCGATCACCCCCGATTTGGACGCCTCGGCGACGATCAGGTGCAATTCCTCGGCGGTTACCTGGTCCTCGCTCTCGCGGCTCAGGCCGATCAGGCGGAACAGCAGGGCGCTGGTCGAATCGAGCAGCCAGACGATCGGCGCGGCGATCCGCGCCAGCCAGGTCATCGGCCCCGCCATCACCGCGGCGATCGGCTCGGGCGAGCGCAAAGCGATCTGCTTGGGCACCAGTTCGCCGATGATCAGCGAGACGAAGGTGGTGAGACCGATCACCAGCGCGAACCCCGCCTTGTCGGCGAAGTCCGAACTCCAGCCGAACCAATGCTGCAGCCGGAGAGCGGTCGGCCCACCCAGCGCCTCGCCCGAATAGGCGCCCGAAATGACCGCGATCAGCGTGATACCGACCTGGACGGTCGACAGGAACTTGCCGGGATCCGCCGACAGATCGAGCGCAGCACGCGCGCCGCGGCTGCCGGTCCGCGCCATCGCCTCGAGCCGCGCCTTGCGCGACGAGGCGATCGCCAGCTCGCTCATCGCGAACACGCCGTTGACCGCGACGAGCACGAGGATGATGACGACATCTATCCAGGGATAGGGCGCGGGGGACGAGGGCAATGCCATGATGCTGCGCCCTGCCTACACGCGGGCGTGAACATCGTGCAACATGCCTCGTCCTCCGGACGACTACGCCGTCGAGGAGAGCGAGCCTCGGCGCCCGTCGCGGGGCGATCCCCGCGGTTCGGCTAACGGAAGGTCAGCGGGTCGGGCCCCATCCGTCCGTCCGCGCGGTCGAGCGCGGCGATGGCGGCCAGGTCATCCTGGTCCAGCGCGAAGTCGAATATCTCGAAATTCTCGCGCATCCGCCCCGCGTTCATCGTCTTGGGGATCACGATCAGGCCGTTCTGGACGTGCCAGCGCAGGATGATCTGGGCGGCCGTGCGCTCATGTTTGCGCGCCAGCGATTGCAGCACGGGGTCGCCGAGCAATTCGCCCTGGCCGAGCGGGCTCCAGGACTGGACGGCGACGTTGCGCTGCGCATTGGCGGCGCGTGCCGCCACTTGCTGGAAAGCCGGGTGGCATTCGATCTGGTTGACCACCGGGACCACGCCGGTTTCCGCGATGACACGGTCGAGATGCTCGACGTTGAAATTGGAGACGCCGATCGCGCGGACGCGACCTTCCTGGCGCAGCCGGACCAGCGCGCGCCAGCTGTCGACATAAAGATCGAGCGCCGGCACCGGCCAATGGACGAGATAGAGGTCGACATAATCCAGCTTGAGACGGTCGAGGCTGGCGCCGCACGCCGCCAGCGTCTCGTCATAGCCCTGGTCGGTATTCCACACCTTGGTGGTGACGTAGAGTTGCTCGCGCGCCAGCCCGCTCGCGCGCACTCCGTCGCCGACCCCGGCCTCGTTGCGATAGATCATCGCGGTATCGATGTGGCGATAACCGACACCGATCGCGGTCTCGACCATCTTGGCCGTCTCGTCCGCCGGCGCCTGATAGGTACCCAGCCCGATCTGCGGAATCGTGCTGCCGTCGTTCAGCGTGAGGAGGGGCTGGGTCATCGAGGGATCTCCGTTGGGTTTCGACGCCCTATAGGAAGACTAGCCAGCCGGTAATAGTATGATTATTTAGTTTCGCTGATTTACCGCCGGGACGCGAAGAAGTCGCGCAACAGCCCTGCCGCTTCGCCCTCGCCGATCCCCGGATAGATTTCGGGCCGGTGATGCACGGTCGGCTGCGCGAACAGGCGCGGACCGTGCTCGACCGCGCCGCCCTTGGGATCGGGTGCGCCGTAATAGAGCCGGGCGATCCGGGCATGGGCGATCGCGCCGGCGCACATCGCGCAGGGTTCGAGCGTGACCCACAGGTCGCAATCGCTCAACCGGTCGTCGCCGATCGCTTCCGCGGCGGCGCGAATCGCCAGCATCTCGGCATGCGCCGTCGGGTCATGGCGAGTGCGCGGCGCATTGGCGGCGGTCGCAATGACACGGCCATCCAATACCACCGCCGCGCCGACCGGGACCTCCCCCATCGTCGCGGCGGCAGCGGCCGCATCGAGCGCGGCGCGCATCGGGGGAGGCAGTCGCAAGGCCGCTATTTGGGCGCCGACGCATTGGCCGGCGGCGCCCCGCCGGGCTTGTCGACGCTGATCGTCGGCACCTTGATGGTCGTGCTCTTGGTGGTCACGGTCGGCACTTCTACCGTCTTGTTTTCCGTACCGAAATTGACCGTCGCCATATTGGCGCTGACTTCGGGCGCTTCTCCGCCCTGAACCTTGACGGTGGGCAGCGATCCCGGCTTGCCGTTGATCGTGATGAGGCCGAAGGACAGAAGCGCGATCAGGACAAGCGCGGCGAGCCCGATCAGGGCGAGGAGGAATCGCATCTTATCGTCTCCCAAAATCGAATCGTTCGCGTAATCAACGCAGCTTCGCAAGCGCTGGTTGCACGATAAAGAGCGAATCTGTTGACCGCGGGCGCATCAGACGCTATCGGCGCCACCTTTCCGGGGTCAGGTTCATTCTTGGCCCGAAACTCAGGATTGATAGCGATGTCGCGCATTTGCGAGCTGACCGGCAAGGGCCGGCAGGTGGGTCACAACGTTTCCCACGCCAACAACAAGACCAAGCGGACGTTCCTGCCCAATTTGCAGAACGTGACCCTGCTGTCGGACGCGCTGGGCACCAGCGTCAAGCTGCGCGTGTCGACGCACGGCCTGCGTTCGGTCGAGCATGTCGGCGGTCTCGACAATTGGCTGCTCAAGACCAGCGACGACGATCTGTCGCTGCGCGCCCGTCGCCTGAAGCGCGACGTCAAGAAGAAGCTGAGCACCGCTCAGGCCGCGTAATCGCGCCGGTCCGGCTCGTTCGGACCGCAAAGCGAATCGCCACCGGCTCGCTCTCCACGCCGGAGAGCGGGCCGGAGTCGTATCTGGCGGATGCGTCTTAATACGCTTCCCGGCGAAGGCGTTAAGCGCGAATTAGGACGCGCGGACCGCTTACAAATCCAGCCTGAACTTCATCAGCAAGGTCTGCTGCAGGAACAGCAGATTGTCGTCGCTGACCATCCAGAGCATCGTCGCGCCGTTTTCGCGCGTCACCGCCAGCCCTTCGAAATTGTCGACCGTCAGCGGCGGCGCGAGCCGCGCGATCTCGCGGCCGCGAATCGTCACGCCCGGACGGATCTGGCGCGGGTCGATCAGCGTCAGCACGGCGCTCCATTTGAAGGGTAAGGCGAGTTTGCGGTTGAGGATCAGCACGCGCCCGTCGGGCAATTGCGTCGCGTCGGACGGGTCGTAGCCCGCCGGCGGCAGATAGCCGAACTCGAATCCCTTGAGCGGTTTAAGGGTCGGATCGCGGTCGAACATCAACGCGCTCCGCGCCGGGCTCGGCAAGCGACGGTTGGTCTCGGCGATGACGAGGAAGCGCCCGTCGTGCAGCCGTACCATCGATTCGGCCCCGCCATTCTCCGACCAGTCGGCCATCGGCCTGGGCGCCACCATCCTGGCGGGCCGCGTCAGCCCCGGCGAATAGCGCCAGATCTGGTTGACCCGCTCATAGCCGACCCAAACCTGGCCGGTCGCCGGATCAAGCGTCATCGATTCGCTGTCGCGATCGGCTTTGGTCCAGCCGGTGCCAGGCCCAGCCGGCAGATCGCCGAACCCGATCGCGCTGGGCCGGAAGCGGTCGTCGAGCCGGAACCGCACGATCGTGCCGCCGTCGCTCAACAAGGTGAACAGGCCGCGGTCGATGGTCATCGACGAATAGCCGCCGAACGCCGGGTCGCGACTGGTCAGGCGGACGCCGCCCATGAACGTGAGTGCGCCGACCTTCGCATGCGTGGGGTTAGTCGGATCGAGCGGTACCGGCGTCGCCGTCAGGTCCGGCACGTCCCCCAAGATCGGCCGCTCGGGCGTCCCGCTCCACTGACAGAACAGCGCCAACAGGATCATCAGGGGATAGCGATAGCGGCGGCGCATCAGCGCTCCATAGTGTGCGGTTCAGCAAAGCTGAACCGGCTGCGGCACCGGCCCGCTCCCCCCTCCCATAGAATGGCCTAGCTGGGAGGTCGGGTGGGGGAGCGGGCTGGCGCCGCCGAAAGCACTCTCAGCCTGAACGGCGGATAACGAGCACATTCAGCCTTGGCTCAATGCGAATCGGGCAAAACCCTTTCATCGACAACGGGCGGGTGTCGCGGAAATCGCTCCGGCCCCCATCGCGGTCGAAGGACGAATTTTGAGACGGAGAAGACCAATGCTGAAGCACCTTTCGCTCGTTGGCGCCGCGCTCGCGATGACCGCGGGCGCCATTGTCCCGCTCGCCCCGGCCCAGGCGCAGCGTTATGCCTATGGCCAGTCGTATCGCGACGGGTACAACCGTGGCGGTTATAACGGTTACAACGGCTATAACGGCTACGACCGAAGCTACCGTGGCTATGACCGCAGCTATCGCGGCTATAATTACCGCTATCGCAAGTGCAACGACGGTGACGGCGGCACGATCGTCGGCGCGATCGCCGGCGGCCTGCTCGGCAATACCGTTGCCGGACGCGGCGACCGCACGCTTGGCACGATCCTGGGCGCCGGTGTCGGCGCGCTGGCCGGCCGCGCGATCGATCGCTCGGACCGCCCCGGCTACTGCCGCCGCTAACCCCGAACATGTCGAGTTCTCCCGCGTAGCGTACCGGGAGGGACAGTCCCTCGCGTAGCGTATGAGGGCGGAGGGTCGGTTCCGAAAGGAATCGGCCCTCTTGTGTTGGGCGCAGGCGCGGCCACGCCCGCGCCGGTCGCGAAGCGAGCGCTCCGCACGGCCGGCGGACGGGCGAAGCCCGATCCGGCCGACGGCTTTGCCGGCGGCTGGCTTGTTGTCATGGCTCCTTACGACCCGATTGCGGACACTGTAGGGGCGTGCCAAGCTGCGCTTTGACGGACGATGATGCGACAGGCTGCGTAAGTCGGGAAACATAAGCCGGTGGAGTACCGAAGGCACATCGATGTTACCTTTTCTCTTTTTCGCATTGTTTTGCATGGCGAGCACCGTTGCCCTTACTTGGCTAAGCATTGCGCGAGGGCGCCATTTTGGCACGCTGAACAGCATTACGCGCGCCGATTACCCCCGACAGTTTTGGTTTTGGACCATCCAGCTCTTTGTAGGTGGAATGTTAGCGGCTATATTTAGCTTC
>NZ_JBQCCN010000134.1:0-7852 GCF_051962185.1 Sphingomonas sp. | reverse complement strand
TGTCCAAGCCGGTGCGGTTCGACGCGGTCCGGACCGGGCGCGACGACGTCGCCTTGCTCGGCTTCACCTCGGGCACGACCGGCGAGCCCAAGGCGACGATGCATTTCCACCGCGACCTGCTGATCATCGCCGACGGCTATGCCCGCGAGGTGCTGGGGGTGACGCCCGACGACATCTTCGTCGGCTCGCCGCCGCTCGCTTTCACCTTCGGCCTCGGCGGCCTCGCGATCTTTCCGCTGCGGTTCGGCGCGGCGGCGGCGCTGCTCGAACAGGCCTCGCCCGCCAACATGGTCGAACTGATCGAGCGCCACCGCGCGACGATCAGCTTCACCGCGCCGACCGCCTATCGCGCGATGATGGCGGCGATGGAGGAAGGCGCCGACCTCTCCTCGCTGCGCCTCGCGATCTCGGCGGGCGAGACCCTGCCCGCGCCGGTGTTCGAGGAATGGACCCGCCGCACCGGCAAGCCGATCCTCGACGGCATCGGTTCGACCGAGATGCTGCACATCTTCATCACCAACCGCGTCGACGACCGCGCGCCCGGCGCCACCGGCCGCCCGGTCGCGGGCGATGAGGCGCGGAGCGTCGACGAGGACATGCGCCCGGTCGCACGCGGCGAGGTCGGACGTCTCGCGGTGCGCGGACCGACCGGCTGCCGCTATCTCGCCGACCGCCGCCAGCGCGCCTATGTCCGCGACGGCTGGAACCTGACCGGCGACAGTTTCTTCGAGGACGAGCATGGCCGCTTCCATTTCGCGGCGCGCTCCGACGACATGATCGTCTCGGCCGGCTACAATATCGCCGGGCCGGAGGTGGAGGCGGCGCTGCTCGCGCATCCCCAGGTCCGCGAATGCGCGGTGATCGGCGCCCCCCACCCGGCGCGCGGCCAGATCGTCGAGGCGCATGTCGTATTGGTCGAGGGCGCGGAGGGCGACGCGCTGATGACCCGGCTGCTCCAGGATCACGTCAAGGCGGTGATCGCGCCGTACAAATATCCGCGCTCGATCCGCTTCGTCGCCGGCCTGCCCAAGACCGCGACCGGCAAGATCCAGCGCTTCCGGCTGCGCGAGGCGGCGGCCGCGGCGGAGATGGAATGATGCACGACATATTGCACCCCGCCGGCTGGGCGCCGCCCAAGGGCTATGCCAACGGCGTCGCGGCGAGCGGCCGCACGATCTATCTCGGTGGCCAGATCGGCTGGAACGCCGATCAGCAATTCGACAGCGACGACCTCGTCGCCCAGGTCCGCCAGACGCTCGAGAACATCGTCGCCGTGCTGCGCGAAGGCGGCGCCGAGCCCGCGCACCTCGTGTCGCTGACCTGGTATCTGACCGATATCGAGGACTATCTCGCCAACGCGCGGGAGGTCGGGCGGGTGTGGCGAGAGGTGATCGGCCGCCACTTCCCGGCGATGGCGGTGGTCGAGGTGACGCGGCTGGTCGAGCGGCGCGCGAAGGTGGAGATACAGGGGGTGGCGGTGGTGGGGTGAGGGGGAAGAGAATCTCAGAATGGCTCGTTGTCCGCGACCTCGTGCCCCGCCGCCGCGGGCTCGTACTGTGCCAAGAGGACGTAGCCGTTCCCGTTTAGTTTCTCAGCAAGTGAAACCAAGCCCCCCCGGAAATCGCGCGCCCGTTGCCGCTTAGCGATGAGCCAGTGTAACCTCGCCTCAGAAGCGTATGCTCCTTATTCAACAGAACGGCATCCGACGAATACCCAGCGCAGTCCTCCCAGCCGTTGACGGCGTGAGGATAGGTACTGCTGAGCCGCAGCCTAACGCGAACACTGGAGCATTATAAACCGCACTAGCGTTCACTCGCCATCCTGTTCTCCCGATTGCGCGCGATATTCACCTTCCAAAATCTGGAACGGAACGCGCAGGAGTTGATCCTTGAACAGTTTGATCGTGTCCGGCTCCATCGGGCGATTGATTGACCGTGCCTTCGCTTCCGCCACGGCGTCATAGATGCACTGGCGAAGGTAATTCAGCACGCCTTCCTCGCCTTCGATCTGGGTCCGGACGTAGGGGTGACTGAAATTGACGATGATCGTTACATCCTCGGCGCTAGCGGTTTCCAAAACAACGTAGGGATCGTTCGGCGACAGATCGTAAACGAGATAGACGTTAATCATGAAGCGACCAAGCTTCGCGGAAATCGAAGGCTTCTCGCGCGCGACCACCTGTTCGGCCAAATGTTGCGACGACATTTTGAGAGCTTCGGAGTCGGGAATGTCCTCAAATTCGATCTGCTCGATCATCTCATCCGATTGCAGCTCCTCTTGAAAAGCGGAGACGGCCTTATCCACGTCGCCGTCCGACGGCCCGCCGTCCAGCTTGATGTCGCGCTTGCGGAACTGACGCGCTTCGGAAATAAGATGCCCGAGGCTTGCCTTGAGCTTCGTCTCTACATCACTCTCTTGATCGTTGCCCCAGAGAATATCGTCTTTGGTATGGCTCACGTCGAAGCCGTCGAGATGAATTTCCCCGACAAGACGCTGGTTGATGAGGTCGTTCCGTGCGTCGCCGTAAATGGCGTAAGGGCGCCACGCATCGGGCCACCCGCGGATCACGCGCTTGTTTTGCAGCATCGAAAAACCGGCGTTTGTCCGGGAGCCTTTTTCGAGGATGCCGCCCCAGCCGGTGACGGCGCGGCCGTCCACGTCGAACGAAAATTCTTGATAGTAAGGTTCACCCTTACGGTTTTTGAGAAGCTGCCCTTCGAAGCCCTCCCAACCCAGCTCCTGACTCTGCCACCGCAGCACTAAGCCTAGGTCTTCGAAATCCTTTCGATACATAGACTCAAGGTATTTGCGAATTTTGCCCAAAGTCCGCGTCTGCCACGGCTTGTTGAGCGCGGTGATTTCGAGGACCGTGTAATGCTTATCGGCGGGCGCATCACGCGGCTTTACCTCCAGCTCGCCGTTACCCGCTTCGATCTTCCGAACATCGACCGTGACAGAGTATTCGACCGGCTCGCCGAGCTTCGTCGTGCGAACGGTCCATTTGTCGCCGATCCAGCAAGCCGCCGTCTTCATGCCGAGGCCGTATTTGGAGCGACCGTGCGGATTGGCGGGGGGAATGCCAACACGCAGCGCCGTGATCAGGTCGTCCAAATCCATACCCATGGCGTTGTCAGCTATGGAGAAGGTGTCGTTGTCGCGGTTGTAAACAATGCCAATATCGAGCGTCTTCCCCTCGGCCTCGTAGGCAGCGGCAAGCGCGTCATGGTTGTTGATGTAGCTCTGCGTCGAGTTATCGATAAACTCGGCGATAGCGTGCCAGGCGGTGTAGGCGAGACGTCGATAAGACGAGATGGCATTCCAGCCGATTTGAAAGTCGATGTTCATTCACTCCCCCTGCGTATTGAAAGACTGCCGTCTTCTAGCTTTTGCAAAATGTATGGCCTGTCGGCTGCAAGTGAGAAGCGACCTTCCGCCGCCAAGTAGCATTGATTCTTGATGTCGATGCGGCGCCAACTGGTTTGGCGACCCTCAACCAAGATCGTAGCGGACTCCCCTTCGGCGACGGGCAACGCGCCCGGCGAATGGACGCGAAAAAATCGCGGCAATCCCTTTGCGGGACTGATGACAGTGAGCAGGTTGCCGCCATGCTCGGGCAATGAGCCATCGAACAGGAAAATGTCGTTGTTGAGGGGCGAGCGAAACACGTTGAAAACGCTGTAAGCTACGCCCAATGCGCGCAACTCCCGGTCCCAGCGCTCGTCATACTTGTTCGACACAACAACGACTTGCGGTGGCTCGCCGCGCATCATGGCTTCCAACCTGACCGGATCGAGCGAAGCATTCTGCCGTAGGAGCGCGGCCACATGGCTATCGCCATATCGGCCTTCGACCAAAACGCGCGTCTGGGGGATGACATGGCTGGAAAGACTGTGATGGGCGAGCTCAACCTCGATGACCCACCAAAAGCGATACTCGAGATCGATGAGGGCCAAATCAGGCCTTTTGGATTCGAACTCCGAACTGAACACTGTTTGCTTGAACGGCACGAGTACGGCGTCCGGGCATAACAGATGGACGTTCTGCAAGATCACCGCTTCGAACTCTGATTCGAAGAAGGCTTGCGGATCGATTTCGATGAACCACTCGTCTCTATGCCGCAGCCGCGCCATGATCCCCCTCAGTCTTTATACGCTGCCATCGCACCTTGGCGACCTCGGACAACTTTTCGGCTTCCGCAATCAAACGGTCGCGCTCTTCGCTCGTGGCGAACAACGTGAATACGTCAGCGTGAGTTTTTCCTTTCGCCGGCCGCAAGATGCGACCGAGCCTCTGAATCCTTTGGCGGCGGCTGGCGGTACCACTGGCGACAACAGCAAGCGCCGTCTCTGGCACGTTCGTTCCTTCGTCCAGTGCGCGGCAGCATACGAGAACGTCATAAATGCCGACCCTGAATCGTCTGAGATGCTCCCGGCGGACCTGCGGGTCGATACCGGCGTGATAGAGCGTGACATTGTGGCCACGCTTGCTGAGAAGTGCGGCGATCCGCTCAGCGTCTGGCACTCGTTCGTGAAAGACGATGCTGCGGACGCCGGGGTTTCGATCGATGATCCGAACCGCTGCCGGAATTCTGTAGGTGAAGCGGTTAACCGTAGCCGCGCGGCGCATCAAAAGATGCCGCACGCGCTCATCGTCGGGATCGCCCATAGCTTCCCGTCTGGCTCGCGCGATTGAACGACTCAGTCGCTCGTATTCTGCTAGCTCGGCATCTTGAATGGGAATCTCGATGTTTGTGAGATTGAAGGAGGCGATCACGCCGTCCTTCGACGCCTGAACGTAATCGTAGGCGTAGATTACGCCGCCGATCGCAGGCTCGATGAAATCGGAATAGCCCTCGTCATATTCACGCTCAGGCGTAGCCGACAGTCCAAGCGTCGCCACAAACGTCCCTTCCAGCGCGGTGGCGTTCTTCTCGGACCCCATGCGATGGCATTCATCGACGATCAAAAAGGTCGGTCCGGTCTCAGACAACATGGCTGATCTGCCACGTGCTGAATTCACCACCGCGACTATGACACTTTGGTCGTCGCCCGGCTTTTCGCCGCCGCCCAAAACACCAATGTCGTCAGTGGGAACCGAAAGCTCCTCTTGCAGCGATACGACCCATTGATCGGCGAGCGCGAGCGACGGGACGATTATTAGCGTTTTGAGATCTGGAATTTCATCGCGCAGCGTTTTCATGGCCTGAAACGCGAAAACGGTTTTGCCGCCGCCTGTGACAACTTCGACAATCCCGCGTCGTTTGGCACGCCAGAGATCGAGCGCCGCGACCTGCCACGCGCGCGGCGTCAGGCTGAGACGCCACTCAGACATCATCAATCCCGAATTGGAAGAACGGCGCAGGCTGCTCAGCAGCGTCCTTCTTCGGCGCGCGGTCGGTCTTCTGGCGCTCCACGGAACGGCGCTCGCGGTGGTTTTTGCCGCCGTCTTTTTGTAGTGGCCGATGTTCGCCGTCGTCCCACAATCCGCCGGGACGAAACATCGTGTATTGTTGCGGCTTTCGTGAATGACTGGGCTCCGCAAGAACGTAGTGGCCGTTCACGCGGACGAACCTGCCCATCGCGGCGGTCAAATAGTCTTTACGTAACTCAATGCATCGCCACGATCGGCCCAAGCGCTCGGCCACCTCACCTGTCACGCAACTGCCGCCGAAAGGATCGATTACAAGATCGTCCTCATCAGTCAGCATCCGGATGAAAAACTCCGGAAGCTCCGAGGGGAAGCGCGCGGGGTGTGCTTTCAAGTTGTTGCGTTTGCAATAGCGCAGGTAATTTGAGTTGCTCTCCGTGTTGGAGATGGCAAGCAAATTGGGTGGGATCGCTCCGCCGTGGTCGATGGCGAAGGTGTCGCTGACGACATGACCGGATGGCCTCGGCCCCGCATTGTAGCCGTTCTTGAAGAGGCGCTTCATGCTCGGGCTGTAGGGTTGGAGCACCCGCGTGTTCGATGCTTTGGGCCAAGGCGTTTTTGAGAGCCACCACACGGTGTTGATCGCGTCTTTGACGCGGATACGCCGGATGGTCACCCATTCCGCCGGGCTGGGAAGACGGGCCGGATTGAACCAGTAAAAATCCTGCGCGAGATAAAACCCGTACTCTCTGCAGAGCAGGATCATCAGCTCGAACTGATACAGGTGCCGGGTGGGCTGGCCCGGCGTGAACGCGCCGCCGAAGTCGAGAACGGCGCTGCCGGTATCTTTCAGCACGCGATTGAACTGCTCGGCGAAGGGTTTGAACCACGCGATGTATTCGTCGCCGGGGACGTTCCCATATTCCTTTTCGGAGACGAGCGCGAAAGGCGGACTCGTTATGATGAGGTCCACTGAATCAGGCTGCAGCGAGGTAAGATAGTCCACGGAATTGCCATGGATCATTTGGCCCTTGGGCGTTTCGAGAAACACTTTCGGGTCGCCGACGATCTCCGCCGCGCCTGATGCCTCGAATCCCTCTTGCTCTGACATTCAACCGCGTCCGTTATTGGCGGACGGCGCGATGGCTTCCCCGCTATCGTTCCTTTGTCGAAGCCACTCGCTGACGGCCCTCCGCACGATCACGGCATTCGACTTTTGTTCGTGCCTTGCGATCGCTTGCACACACACGTAGTCAGCTTTGTCGAACGAGACGGTCAGACGTGCGGGGTCCGCGATTTCGCGGGGCCTCGGCATGTAGGCTGTTTTCGATTCGTGCACCACAAACTTCTTAAGCCCGCCGACTCGCGCGTCAAGCAATCGGTGGGCCGCTCATCATTATCATTTTTTCCATGGTGCCGCCGTGGCTTCCAGCTCCAAAACCAATTCTACCCGCATCGCGTCCATGCTCGCGCTCGTCCGCTCGCTCGCGGCTGGCGGCGGGGCCCTGTCGCCGCATGATACCGATGCGTGGATCAGGGCGAACACCGATCTTACAACTCGAATGCCGTCGGTGACGAAGCTCAGCGCAGCAGAGCATTTCGAGCGTGAAATCCGATTTGGCCGCCAAGAGCTTGCCGAAGCAGGCCTGCTCGCCACCGTTGGAGGCGCGTGGCGATTGCTCGATGCCGAAGCCGTTGACATGACAGCTGAACAAGCGCGCGAGATCACGCGACAGAACACTCGCAGACGGCGTGACGCAAAAAGCGCCGACAGGGGCGTCAAGATCAGGCGTCCACATTCGGGCCGTTCGCCTCGGGCGACTAAGGGGCCGCGTCCCGTCGATTGGCGGGGGACGGTCACACGCGAGACCGGCCCCGCTTCGACCTACTTGTTTCGCTTTGAAGGTTCGCACATTTGGAAAATCGGCTTTGCCGCGAACGTCGAGGTTCGGTTGCGCGAGGTCAACCGGCACAT
This sequence comes from Sphingomonas sp., assembly GCF_051962185.1. Taxonomy (GTDB): domain Bacteria; phylum Pseudomonadota; class Alphaproteobacteria; order Sphingomonadales; family Sphingomonadaceae; genus Sphingomonas. The sequence continues at coordinate 510 of NZ_JBQCCN010000134.1, read as the reverse complement.
ACCGATAGAGCTGCTTGATCGGCGCTGGGTGCTAATTCGATCCCAGCCGTGGGCATCGTCCGAACTTGCTTACCAGATGGAGCAAAAGGTTCTTGAAGGATTGAATTCGAAGCGTACTGTTTACGAGCGGGTGGAGTGTTCCGAAGCGGAGGCGCTCAAAATGTGGGTTCAAGCGCTCGCCGATTTTGCTTCGGAGAATTTCCACTCGAATAGCTGAGCGCCCGTAGTGGCTTAGCAGCCCGAAAAATGCGGAAAATGCGATCAGATTCCGAGGATAATTGCGTAAGCGGTCAGCATTATGGCGCTCGCGGGCCTCGCATAAGCCGAACGCGCGTTCGACAGGTGGTTTCCGCTGATCCTGCTGAAAAGGAAAATGGTGCCGCCTACAGGACTCGAACCTGTGACCCCCGCATTACGAATGCGATGCTCTACCAGCTGAGCTAAGGCGGCCCCCAAGCCCGTTGGAGGGCGATGAGGCGGCGGCGCTTACCGCATCTCCCGGGGGCTGAC
>NZ_JBQCCN010000133.1:0-7694 GCF_051962185.1 Sphingomonas sp. | reverse complement strand
CTGATCGGCAAGAACGCCTGCGGGTCGGGCTATGATTTCGACGTCTTCGTCCATCGCGGCGCGGGCGCCTACATCTGCGGCGAAGAGACCGCGATGCTCGAGAGCCTCGAGGGCAAGAAGGGCCAGCCGCGCCTCAAGCCGCCATTCCCGGCGGGCGCCGGCCTCTACGGCTGCCCGACCACGGTCAACAACGTCGAATCGATCGCGGTCGCGCCGACCATCCTTCGCCGCGGGCCCGAATGGTTCGCCAGCTTCGGCGCCGAGAACAACCGCGGCACCAAGCTGTTCCAGATCAGCGGCCACGTGAACAAGCCGTGCGTGGTCGAGGAAGCGATGTCGATCCCGTTCCGCCAGCTCATCGAGGAGCATTGCGGCGGCATTCGCGGCGGCTGGGACAATCTCCTCGCGGTGATCCCTGGCGGCTCGTCGGTGCCGTTGGTGCCGGCGGCGCAGATCATGGACTGCCCGATGGATTTCGACGGGCTCAAGGCGCTGGGCTCGGGCCTCGGCACCGCGGCGGTCATCGTCATGGACAAGTCGACCGACATCGTCCGTGCGATCAGCCGGATCAGCTATTTCTACAAGCATGAGAGCTGCGGCCAGTGCACGCCGTGCCGCGAAGGCACCGGCTGGATGTGGCGCGTGATGGAACGGCTGCGCACCGGCGATGCCGATGTCGGCGAAATCGATACGCTGTTCAACGTCACCAAGCAGGTCGAGGGCCACACGATCTGTGCGCTGGGCGACGCCGCCGCCTGGCCGATCCAGGGCCTGATCCGCCATTTCCGTCCCGAGATCGAGCGCCGCATCGCCGAGCGTCAAGGCGGCGACCTCACGCCGATGCAGGAAGCGGCGGAATGAGGACATCGCTCGGGCTCCTGACGGCGATCGCGTCGGTGGCAGCGCTGCTGGTTGCGGCGCCCGTCATCGCGCATGCGCAGTTGAAGCCCGAGATAGAGACGGGATCGATGATTCCGGTCCAGCCGAAAGCGGTCGATCCGAAGGACGCTGGCATCATCCGCAAGCATTTCGCGCAATGCGTCTATCGTTCGTCGCGGGCCAGGGTGACGGCCCTGCTGGACAATAGCGATCCTGTCGGCGTCGACCTGGCCGGCGCGAAGATCGACAACGTCAACAAAGCGCTGGACATGGACCATTGTCTGGGCAGGGAAGTCGGGTTCGACCAGAACGCGCTGGGGATGAAGTTTTCGCCCGGCGTTTTGCGCGATCTGATGGCCGAGGAAGCCTATCTCGCCGCCAATCGCACGGCGCCCCAGCTTCCCGCGACGCCGCCGCCCTTGGCGGCAAGGTTCGTGTCGATTGGGGATACCCTGACCAGGGCGCAGGGAATGGTCGCTTTCACCGATTGCACCGTTCTCAAGGATGTGGCGCATGCCGATGCGCTGCTCCGGACGATGCCGGGCAGTCTCGCCGAACGGGCCGCGGCGACCGCGCTCGCTCCCGCGCTCGGCAATTGTCTGCTGAAGGGGCAGCAGGTGGCTTTGTCGCCGGCCAGCATTCGCGCGTTCGTCGCCTACGGAATGTGGAATCGGTTTGGCCGGGGGACGGCGCAATGACCGGGACAATGAGTTCATCGGCACCCCGGGCGATGTGGGGGAGGCTGACATGATCATTCTCTATGCGTCACTGATGCTGGGCATGGCGGCCGCGCCGCAGCCGGTCGGCGATGCGCCGTCCGGGCCGGATATCGCCGAATGCGTGGTCGACAATGACCTGAGCGACGTCCGTTGGCTGCTCAAGACGCTGCCGGGATCGGCGGCCGAGGCCAAGGCGACGAAGAAGGTGCTCGTCTTCTATGGCGGCTGCAGCGACAACAAGGCGGCGGCTGGCGCTTTGGCCTGGCGCGAGCGCGCGGAGATCGCCGAGGCCGCCGCGATCGGCTTGCTCGGCCGCAGTCGGCCCGACGTGGTCGCGGCGACCGCGCAGGGCGGCTGGGCGCTAACGCTGCCGCGTGGCGCCAGCCCGCCGGCCGATTACGACGCCAACTCGGTCGGGATGCGGATGCTCGGCGATTGCGTCGTGCGCGCCAATCCGCAGGGCGCGCTGGCGCTGATCCGCGCCGATCGCGGCAGCGCGGCCGAAACAACGGCGATCGCCGGTCTGTCGGGTAATTTCGCATCCTGCGTGGCCCGCGGAAAAACGTTCAAGCTCAAGCGGCAGGATCTGCGACTGGTCGTCGCCGAGCCGCTGTATCATGCATTGTCGAGGTAAGCGGCGCCCATGCCCAAGGTCAAAGTAGACGGGATCGAGGTCGAAGTCCCCGCCGGAGCCACGGTGCTCCAGGCGTGCGAGGCGGCTGGCAAGGAAATCCCGCGTTTCTGTTATCACGAGCGGCTATCGATCGCCGGCAATTGCCGGATGTGCCTGGTCGAGGTGAAGCCGGGGCCGCCCAAGCCCCAGGCGTCGTGCGCGCTGCCGGCGGCGGACAATCAGGAGATCTTCACCAACACCCCGATGGTGAAGAACGCCCGCGAAGGCGTAATGGAATTCCTGCTGATCAACCACCCGCTCGATTGCCCGATCTGCGATCAGGGCGGCGAGTGCGACCTGCAGGACCAGTCGGTCGCCTATGGCCGCGGCGCGTCGCGCTACACCGAGAACAAGCGCGCGGTGACCGAAAAGTACATGGGTCCGATCGTCAAGACGGTGATGACCCGCTGCATCCAGTGCACCCGCTGCATCCGCTTCGCCGAGGAAGTCGCCGGCGTCGAGGAGATCGGCGCGATCTATCGCGGCGAGGACATGCAGATCACTTCCTATCTCGAACAGGCGGTGACCAGCGAGCTCAGCGGCAACGTCGTCGATCTTTGCCCGGTCGGCGCGCTGACCTCGAAGCCCTATGCGTTCGAGGCGCGGCCGTGGGAGCTGAGGAAGACGCTGGCGATCGACGTGATGGATGCGGTCGGCACCAACATCCGCCTCGACAGCCGCGGGCGCCAGGTGCTGCGCGCGCTGCCCCGCGTCAATGACGACGTCAACGAGGAATGGGCGACCGACAAGACGCGTCACGCGGTCGACGGCCTGGTCCGCCGCCGCCTCGACAAGCCCTATGTCCGCAAGGACGGCAAACTCGTCGCCGCCACCTGGGACGAGGCGTTCGCGGCGATCGCCGCGGTGAACCCGGGCAGCAGCGTCGCGGCGATCGCGGGCGACCTGGTCGATTGCGAGACGATGTTCGCCGGCAAGGCGCTGGTCGAGGCGATGGGCGGTTCGCTGCTCGAAGGGCGCCAGACCGGCATGGATTACGACGTGTCGAACCTGGCCGCGGTCAATTTCAACACGACGATCGCCGGCGCCGAGACCGCCGATGCGATCCTGCTGGTCGGTACCAATCTGCGCTGGGAAGCGCCACTGGTGAACACCCGCATCCGCAAGGCGATCAAGAAAGGCGCCAAGGTCTTCGCGATCGGGCCCGAGACCGACCTGACCTACAATGTCGAGTGGCTCGGCAACGATCTGTCGCTGCTCGGCAAGCTGCCCCAGGCGGCGGCGGATGCATTCAAGAACGCGCAACGGCCGATGATCGTCGTCGGCGGCGCGGCGCTCAAGAACGGCCATGGCGCGGCGCTGGCGCTCGCCAAGACGCTCGATGTGGTCAAGGATGGGTGGAACGGCTTCAACGTCCTGCACTTCTCCGCCTCGCGGATGGGTGGGCTGATGCTCGGCTATGCGCAGAAGGGCGGCATTGCGGACCTGGTTGCGGCGAACCCCAAGCTGGTCTTCCTGCTGGGCGCCGATGAAGTCGATTTCTCGAAGCTTTCCAATAGCTTCAAGGTCTATATCGGCCATCACGGCGACAAGGGCGCGGCGGCGGCCGATGTCGTCCTGCCGGGCGCGAGCTATGCCGAAAAGGCTGGCACCTACGTCAATCTGGAGGGCCGCGTGCAGCGCGGCGAGCGCGCGGTCTTCCCGCCGGGCGACGCGCGCGAGGATTGGGCGATCCTGCGCGCTTTGTCGGACAAGCTCGGGCACACCCTGCCGTTCGACAGCTTCGAGGAATTGCGGGCGCAAATGGCGCTCGCGGTACCCGCGCTCGGCACCCTTGGCCTTGCCACCTTCGCCTGGAACCCGCCGGCGCTCGACGCCAAGGGCGAGGGCGAAATCGCCTATCCGATCAAGGATTTCTACCTGACCAACGCCATCTGCCGCGCCAGCCCGACGATGCAGCAATGCTCGGCCGAGCTGATCCATGGCCAAAGCTTTGCGGAGGCCGCGGAATGATCCGGCATCTTTCCGTCATCCCGGCGAAGGCCGGGATCGCTGGCGGCTCTTGCTGCGTGCCTTCGCCTGAGGCCAGCGAAGGGTTGAGCATGCCCCGCATGCCCAAGGCCCGTCCGGGGGACGGGCCGACCCTTCGCTCCTTCGCCGGGGCGACGAAGAAGGGAGCCGCAGCATGACGCGCTTCTTCCAGGACTTCAATTTCCTCGGCATTTCGTGGCTTCACGTGTCGATGAGCTACGAATGGGCGTGGTTCGTCGCCACGATCGTCGGCATTCTGGTGATCGCATTGCCGCTGATGCTGGCGGTGGCGATGATCATCTATGCCGACCGCAAGATCTGGGCGGCGATGGCGCTGCGCCGGGGGCCGAACGTGGTCGGGCCGCTCGGCCTGCTGCAATCGTTCGCCGACGGCCTCAAGGTCTTCCTCCAGGAAACGATCATCCCGTCGGCGGCGAACAAGGGCCTGTTCCTGCTCGCGCCGATCATCACTTTCACGGTCGCGCTGATCGTCTGGGCGGTGGTGCCGTTCCAGGCCGGCGTGGTGCTCGCCAACATCAATGTCGGCCTGCTTTACGTGCTCGCGGCGTCGAGCCTCGGCGTCTACGGCATCATCATCGCCGGCTGGGCGTCGAACTCGAAATATCCCTTCTATTCGGCGCTCCGTGCCGCCGCGCAGATGGTGAGCTACGAAGTCTCGATCGGCTTCGTCCTCATCTCGGTCGTGATGTGGGCGGGCAGCTTCAATCTCTCGGCCATCGTCGAGGCGCAGAAGGGCTTGTGGTGGGGCTGGCTCAACGGCTTCGGCTTCAATCCCCTGCTGTTCCCGATGGCGGTGGTGTTCCTGATCTCGTCCATGGCCGAGACCCAGCGCGCGCCGTTCGACCTGACCGAGGCAGAGTCCGAACTCGTCGCCGGCTATCAGACCGAATATTCGTCGATGAGCTTCGCGCTCTACTGGCTGGGCGAGTACGCCAACGTCATCCTGATGAGCGCGCTCAACGCGGTGCTGTTCTGGGGCGGCTATCTGGCGCCGATCAACGTCTGGTGGCTCAACTGGGTGCCGGGCATCATCTGGCTGTTCATCAAGATCTGGTGCTTCTTCTTCATCTTCAGCTGGGTGAAGGCGACGGTGCCGAGGTACCGCTACGACCAGCTGATGCGGCTGGGCTGGAAGGTGTTCCTGCCGCTGTCGCTGTTCTGGCTGTTCTTGGTGTCGGGTTACCTGATGTGGACCCGCGTGGGGTTTGGGTCGTGATGCTCCTGGCGATGCTCGCTGCGTACACTGCGCAGCCGAATGACGGTCAAACTGTGCCAGAGAAGCGTATTATCTTCTGTCAACTTCGAAAGTTTGTTCCGTCCGAAGTGAAGGAGGTAGGGCCTGCTGCTGAGGAGGGGCCGAAATTATTCGCGGTGATGTTTCCGGTCGAGCGAGGCGGTACTATCGATGTCGCAGGCTATACCGCGCATGATCCAAATGGACTGCTGCTTGGTATGCGCCCGTCGGCAATCAGGTATGATAAAAAAAGACAGGGCTATTTCATCTATTATACGCAGCCCGGCTCGACCGAGGATGCGAAGAAATCGCTGGTGTTTGGGGTGTTGCCGCGGCCAGGAACAGCGGTTCTCGACGGTCATCTCGCATGGCCTGATGTCGACGCAAATGGAAATGCTTTTTCTTATGTCTTCGAAGGCCTCTGTGACTCATTTGTGTCCAAATCTCCGGACAGGGACTTCGAGACGGTGAAGGGAATGTCGCCGCGATGACCGACCATCCGCCAACCCGTCGACACCGGAAGAATTGAAACGATGAGCCTCGCCCAAATCATCAAGTCCTTCACCTTGTGGGAAATCATCAAAGCCCACTGGCTGACCTTGCGCTATTTCTTCAAGCCCAAGGCGACGATCAACTATCCGTTCGAGAAGAACCCGATCTCGCCGCGCTTCCGTGGCGAGCATGCGCTGCGCCGCTATCCCAATGGCGAGGAACGCTGCATCGCGTGCAAATTGTGCGAGGCGATCTGCCCGGCGCTGGCGATCACGATCGAGGCCGAGCCGCGCGACGACGGTAGCCGTCGCACGACGCGCTACGACATCGACATGACCAAGTGCATCTATTGCGGCCTGTGCCAGGAAGCCTGCCCGGTCGATGCCATCGTCGAGGGGCCGAATTTCGAATTCTCGACCGAAACGCGCGAGGAGCTGATCTACGACAAGGCGAAGCTGCTCGATAACGGTGACCGCTGGGAGCGCGCGATCGCCGCGAACCTTGCCGCCGATGCGCCGTACCGTTAAGCGCGCCGCAACAGTGGGACGCACCATGATTCACCCCGATTCCGTCATCCCAGCGAAAGCTGGGATCTCAAGCGGCTCTTGCCCTGCATCATCGCATGAGGCCCCAGCTTTCGCTGGGGTGACGGTGGCATAATGATCCAGGCAATCGCCTTTTACCTGTTCGCCGCGATGGTCTTGCTCTCGGGTTTCGCGACGATCACGTCGCGCAACCCGGTGCATTCGGTGCTGTGGCTGATCATGGCGTTCTTCAACGCCGCCGGGCTGATGCTGCTGTGCGGCGCCGAGTTCATCGCGATGCTGCTGGTCATCGTCTATGTCGGCGCGGTCGCGGTGCTGTTCCTGTTCGTCGTGATGATGCTCGACATCGATTTCGCCGAGCTGCGCGCGGGCTTCGTGCGCTATGCCGCGATCGGGCTGGTGTTCGCGGTGGCGCTGGCGTGCGAAATCTTCATCGCGATCGGCGCGTGGAGCGCAGGCGGGCTCAAGCTCGACCAGCGCATCGCGCCGACCCCCGACAAGGTCCCGAACATCCAGGCGATCGGCAACCTCCTCTATTCGCATTATCTCTATGTGTTCGAAGGCGCCGGGCTGGTGCTGCTCGTCGCGATGATCGGCGCCATCGTGCTGACCCATCGTGCCCGCGGCGGGGTCAAGGGCCAGAACATCAGCCGCCAGGTCGCGCGCCGGCCGCAGGATGCAACGCGTAACATGCAGCCGCCAGTCGGCCAGGGGGTGGAGCTGTGATCGGCCTGACGCATTATCTGGTCGTGGCCGCCATCCTGTTCGGGATGGGCGTGCTCGGCCTGATCGCCAACCGCAAGAACCTGATCATCATGCTGATGGCGATCGAGTTGATCCTGCTGTCGGTGAATCTCAACCTGGTCGCTTTCTCGGCCTATCTGCACGATCTGGTCGGCCAGATCTTCGCGATGTTCGTGCTGACCGTCGCTGCCGGCGAGGCGGCGATCGGGCTCGCCATCCTGGTGATCTATTTCCGTGGGCGCGGGACCATCGCGGTCGACGACGCCCAGCGGATGAAGGGGTGAGCGCGTGATCCAGACCCAGATCCAGCTCATCGTCTTCCTGCCCCTGCTCGCGGCGATCGTCGCGGGGCTCGGGAATCGTGCGATCGGCAACGTGCCGGCCAAGGTCGTGACCAC
>NZ_JBQCCN010000132.1:0-2784 GCF_051962185.1 Sphingomonas sp. | reverse complement strand
TTCGCATTCGGCGTCATCGGCAATGCGTCGAGATGCTCGAAATGCGAGGGGATCATGTAATCGGGCAACGTCTTGCCGAGATGCGCGCGCAGATCGGCGCGGCTCGGCATGTCGTCGCCGCGCGTGACGAGATAGGCGGCGAGCGCGCGTTCGCCCGAGGCATCGGGCCAGCTCCGCACGGCGGCGGCGACGATTGCGGGATGTTCGGCCAGCGCTCCTTCGATCTCCTCGACCGCGACGCGATAGCCGCGGATCTTCTCGTCATTGTCGACGCGGCCGAGGCACAGGATCGTGCCGTCGGGCTGGTAGCGGGCGAGATCGCCGGTGCGGTACAGCCGCTCGCCCCGGATGGTAACGAAACGCTCGGCGGTGAGATCGGGGCGGTGGCGATAGCCCTGCGCCAGACCCGCGCCGCCGATGAACAATTCGCCGACCACGCCGATCGGCGCGGTGTTGCGATATCGGTCGAGGATATGGATGCTGGTGTTGGCGAGCGGGCGGCCGATCGGCACCGGGCCGTCGCCCGGCACGACGCGCGCGACGGTGGACCAGATCGTCGTCTCCGTCGGGCCGTAGACGTTCCACAACTCGCCCGAGCGCTGGATCAGGCTTTCGGCGAGATCGCGCGGCAGCGCTTCGCCGCCGCACAGGATGCGCAGGGTCGGCGAGCCCTGCCAGCCGGCCTCGATCAACGCGCGCCAAGTCGCGGGGGTGGCCTGCATGACGCTGGGCTCGGCGCTGACGAACAATTCGTCGAGCTGGCGCGGATCGGCGGTGACGCTCTTCGGCGCGAGGATCAACTCGCCGCCGCTGATCAGCGGCAGGAACAGTTCGAGCCCGGCGATGTCGAACGACAGGGTCGTGACCGCGAGCAGCGAGTCCTCGGCGGTGAAGCCCGGGGTCGCGCGGAACGACTCCAGCAGGTTGATCAACGCGCCATGGCTGATCTCGACGCCCTTGGGATTGCCGGTCGAGCCCGAGGTGTAGAGCACATAGGCAAGATCGTCGGGCGCGACGGCGACCGGCGGCACCTTGGCCGTCGCATTCATGTCGTCGATCAGCAGTCGCGGCAGCGGGCAATCGGGCAGGACGTGGCCGAGCTTCTTCTCGCTCAGCAAGGCGGCAGCGCCGGCGTCCCGGGCGATGTAATCGAGCCGCGCCGCCGGGAAATCGGGGTCGAGCGGCAGATAGGCCGCACCGACCCGGTGCACCGCCAGCAACGCCGCGACCATGTCGGGCGAGCGATCGAGGCAGATGCCGACCAGATCGCCCTGCTTGATCCCCGCCTCATGGAGACCCGACGCGATCGCATCGGCGCGCGCGTCGAGCGCGGCATAGCTCACCCCTTGGTCGCCGAAGCGGATCGCGACGGCATCGGGCCGCGCCGCGACCTGTACGCGGAACGCGCCCGGCAGCAGGGCCGGCGGCGGCGCGACCTCGGTCGCATTCCAGTCGACCAGCAGATGCTGCCGTTCCTCGGCACCGAGCAATGGCAAGTCCTTGAGCGGCAGCGTCGCGTCGGCGACGATACCTTCGAGGATGGTCATGTAATGCCCGATCATCCGCCGCACCGTCGACGGATCGAACAATTCGGTCGAATAGAGGAAGCGGCCGTGCATCCCTTCGTTCTGGCGTTCGTCGAGCTCGAGATAGAGGTCGAACTTGGCGCCGCCGACCACGACGTCCATCTGGGTCAGGTCCCAGCCGGCGGGGAAGGGATCGACCGGCGGCTCGATCGAGAACAGGCAATTGAACAAGGGATGCGTGCCCGGCTGACGCTTGACGTCGAGCGCGCGGACCACTTCGTCGAACGGCGCTTCGCTCGCGGCCAGCGCGCCGAGCACCGAATCGCGGACCTCGATCAGGAAGTCGCTGAACCGCGTCTCGCCCTTGGGCTTGGCGCGCAGCGAGATCGTGTTGAGGAAATAGCCGACGACATTCTCGAGCTCGGGACGGCGGCGGAGATCAGTGACCCCGCCGACGATGATGTCGTCCTCACCCGTGTAGAGATGGAGCTGCGCGTGATAGGCGGCGAGCAGGGTCATGTAGAGCGTTACGCCGTGGCGCCGGCCGACCTGCTTGAGATTCTCGATCAGGGCGTTCGGGATCTCGAAGACTTCCATCGACCCGGCATGGGTCGGGCGCGCCGGCTTGGTGCGGTCGCCGACCAGTTCGAGCTTGGGCGGCGCGTCGGCGAGCGTGCGGCGCCAGTAATCGATTTGGCGTTGGATCGGCGCGCTCTTGAGATGCTCCTGCTGCCACACCGCATAATCGCCATATTGCAGCGCCGGCATCGGCAGCGGCGACGGCGCGCCGCGCGAGAAGGCGTCGTACAGCTTCGCCAGTTCGGGCACGATCACGCGATAGATCGCGACGCCATCGAAGATGATGTGATGGAGCGTGAAATAGAGCCGGTGATTGTCGTCGGCGAGCTTGATGATCCGCGCACGGAACAGCGGCGCATCGCTCAGGTCGATCGCGCGCCGGGCATCCTCCTGGCCGATCGCCAAGGCGGCGGCATCACGCTCGGCCTCGGGCAGATGGCTGACGTCGTCATACGGCAGCGGGATGTCCTGATGCTCGCGCACGCGCTGTACCAGCACGCCCTTCTCTTCGACGAACGCCGTCCGCCACGCCTCGTGGCGGCGCAATATCTCGTTGACGCTGCGCTCCATCGCGCCGCGGTCGAAACTGCCGAAGCGATGGATCGTGATCGACTCGTTATAGAGCGGCATGTCCGGCGCCATGATGGCGTGGAGCCACACCTGGCGCTGGTCGGCCGAG